>JBBQPY010000035.1:0-34538 GCA_038216735.1 Chthonomonadales bacterium | reverse complement strand
ATGACTGATAATCATTCCTGCCATCGCCGCCCTCTGAAAGGCGACGATACGCCGGATCCGCGCTTCGAAAAGCGGCAGCCCGGCGGCATTCAAAGTTGTCCATGCCTCATCGCCGTCCTTGTTTGGGCGGGGCGGCACCATCGTCAGCAGGATACGGAATCGGTCCGCCTGCAGCGATTTCAAAGCTTCCACCGTCAGAATCAGCGCATCGAGTGCGAGCGCATCGGGCGTCGTCGGGATGACGAGCAGGTCGCAGCCGTCCGCGAGCGCCTGCAGGTCTTCCTGACTCGGGCGCGCCTGCGTGTCGATCACAACATGTTCATAATCGCGGGCGTAACGAGCCGCCTGCCGCTCATCGACGACGCGAAAAGGCAGTTCACCGCGCTTCGTCCAACCGGAGGCACTACGGTTCGGATCGCCATCGATCAACAGCGTCGGCGCAAGACCCTGCAAATATGCCGCTATATGGACCGCGCTCGTCGTTTTGCCGACGCCGCCTTTAAAGCTCGCAACCGTAATTATCATCGCCGGTATCATCCCAAATTTCTTATAACGTCCCTATATCGTTCCCAGGATTGCCAATAGAGTCTCTATTCGCTTTACGGGCTTGAGAATCCTTGTCATAGAGAGTTAAAATCTTCACAGGTAGATATGCCCGCTCGCAATGTTCGCGCCTGTTTGCTTTGTGTGGTCTGGTTGACCGTCGAATCTAAAGGTTAATATTATTGGTGCGCCTATTGTACCTCAGCAGTCGGGATTGTTTGCCGATGGCCATTACTCTGACTGGCTCCAAGATTTCTTTTATTCGTAGCCTCTCCCACAGTTAATTCTTCGCATGACGATAGAAAATCGCTTTCGCCACTTCGGCAACGAAGATATAAAACACCATAATAAGCCCGAGAGCCAGTACGAAGAGAGGAGAAATCGGCGTGAATCCAAGTAAGTGCGCGAGTGGCGTGTAGGGCAAAGTAAGCGTTGCCGCAACGATTACCAGAGTGGCGATCAGTAGATGCGTGCCCGACCGGCTCCGATAAAAGGGCTTGCGGGTACGGATCACGAGCACAATCAATGACGCGGAGATGACGCTCTCAATGAACCACCCGGTGCGAAACTGCTTCGGCGTCGCGTGCAGGAGAAGCAGCAAAACCCCGAACGTGAGATAGTCGCAGACGGAACTGATCAGACCGAACACCAGCATAAAGCGGCGAATGAAGCCGATGTCCCAACGTCGGGGCTTTTCGACCATTTCGCTGTCCACGCTGTCGGTGGCGATCGTCATTTCGGGAAAGTCCGTCATCAGATTCGTGAGCAGAATCTGTGTCGGGAGCAGCGGCAGAAAGGGCAGCAACAGCGATGCGCCCGCCATGCTGAACATATTGCCGAAGTTCGCGCTCGTCGCCATGAACACGTACTTGAGCGTGTTGGCAAAGGTAATCCTCCCCTCCCGAACGCCTTGCTCAAGCACCGCTAAATCCTTCTCTAAAAGCACGATATCCGCTGCCTCTTTCGCGACATCGACCGCATTTGCAACAGAGATTCCGACATCGGCGAAATGCAGCGCGGAGGCGTCGTTGATACCGTCCCCGATATAGCCTACAACATGACCGGCCTCTTTGAAAGCGTGAATCAGACGTTCTTTCTGATTGGGCTCAATTTCGGCGAATATGCTCACCTGATCGACGCGCTGCCTCAGAGCCTCCTGGCTCATCTCACGCAGGTCGGGACCCGTCAAAATATTCGTGACCGAAAGACCCGCCTGACTGCCGACATGGGCGGCGACAAGACGGTTATCGCCAGTTATCACTTTCAGGGTGATGCCGAGCTTGCGCAGCGTCTGGATCGTTTCCACCGTTCCTGGCTTTATCGGGTCGAAAAGAGCACGGAAACCAAGGAAGGTCATCGCCTTCTCATCATCTTTTCTGAGGTGCGTTTGACTGCCGGTATCGCGGTAGGCTACTCCCACCACTCGAAACCCCTGCTCGCTGAACACCGCAAACTGCTGTTGTATCTGCCCCTGCAGTGTGGCGAGATCAACGATAGCTCCGTTGGCGGTTTCGGCGGTCGTGCAGACGTCCAGAATATTGGAGAGCGCGCCCTTCGTCACGATGAAATTCGTATCACCTTTGCTCACCAGGATGCTCAGCCGCTTGCGGACAAAATCATAGGGCTCCTCATCCAGTTTTTTGTATTCGGACACGTCCATGGATTTATAAGCGACGATCGCGGCGTCGATCGGATTGGTATAGCCCGTCTGGTAAAACGCATTGAGGTGCGCATAGAGCAGCGTTTTATCGCTTGGTTTTCCATCCACGTTTGTGGCAGAGTTGAGCTCAACCTCACCCATTGTCAGCGTGCCCGTTTTGTCGGAACAGAGGACATCCATACTGCCGAAGTTCTCGATCGCGGCGAGCCGCTTCACGATGACTTTGGCTTCCGCCATACGTTTTGCGCCGTGCGCCAGATTGACGCTGATGATCGCCGGAAGCAACTGTGGGGTCAGCCCGACCGCCAGTGCGAGCGCAAACAGAAACGATTCCAGAACCGGCCGGTGCAGATAGACATTGATCGCAAAAATGGAGATGACCATCACCATGGTCACCTCCATCAGCAAATAGCCGAAGCGTCGAATGCCCTGCTCGAAATCGGTTTCCGGCGGGCGGCGTTTCAGCGACTCGGACACCTGTCCGAACTCGGTCTCTTTTCCGGTTTTCGCGACCAGTGCGGTTCCTGTGCCGCTGACCGCATACGTGCCTGTAAAGAGAGAGTTGGTGCGCTTGCCCAGAGGCGTCTCGGGCGGCAGTACGCCCGCCGTCTTCTCGACAGGGAAGGTTTCACCGGTCAGCGCGGCTTCGTTGACGAAAAGGCTTTTGGATTCGAGGAGCAGGCAGTCGCCCGGTATCACATCGCCCGCCTTCAGCAGCACAACGTCTCCGGGCACGATCTCTTCGATTGCTGTCTCGGTCGGTTTACCGTCGCGGAGCAGCGTCGCTTTGATCTGGATGATCGCGAGCAGTTTTTCGACGGCGTTTGCCGCGCCGCGCTCCTGCCAGAACCCGAGCAGCCCGCTGATCAGGACGATACCGAGAATGATGACGGCGTTGGTGAAATCGTGCAGAAAAAAGGAGAGACCGACCGCGAAGAGGAGTATCAGGATGATGGGGCTTTTGAATTGCGAAAGGAGCAGTACGAGGGTACTGGTTTTGCTCCTGCGCTGGTTTGTCTGTGCGCCACTGTTGGCTAACCGCTGACGCGCATCTTCACTCGTCAATCCTTGTGGCATGGTGTGGAGGCTCATCATCAGGTCGGCTGAGGACGAGCTCCAGAACGCGGTGGAGGACTTCGCAGGCATTTGTATCGCCAGCTTTATGTCGTCTTTATCTGGCATTGTCAGCCTTCTGAAACCTTGAGTATTGAGCACCCAGATGACTTTGATTCACTGAAAGCCAACTTTGGAGAGGTTTTCGGAAGGCAGGCGCAGCGCTCGAATCTCGTTGCGCGTTTTGTCGGAGACGTCGAACCCCCATGCTACGAAAAAATCCGTCAGGTCTTTTCGGGCGACCAGACTGCTGCGGAAGACGAAATTCTGGATTTTCTTCTCATTACTGTCCTCGCCGTACGCCAGAGGATGCTCACGGTAATATTGATGCAGTTTTCTGTAGAAGTCGTCACCGAGCCCTTTGCGTAGCTGCTCGAACGGGACGAGCCGTACCCAGGGTCGATCGTCATCGGTGAACTGGCTGTCTAGCTCGAATTTGCGCTGCGGCCTTGCCAGATAATCCCTCGCATTTTCCCGCGTTGTCTGCTTCCCCTGCTTTTCGTCGAGCCGACTTGGAAGACCGAACTGCTCCTGCACAGAGAGCGAATAGATATTGACGGTGGACTCGACTATCGTGCTCCAGAGCCAGTCGTGCTGCTGATAGGTGTGCCCCGTTTCATGCCAGATCGCCCACTGCTTTTTCAGGTAGTCCGGTCGAACTAGATCGATCACGCTCCCTGGCGTCATCCCGATAAAATAGTCGCTGGCGTACATATAAACGTTTGCGATATCTTTCTGCGAAGTGAGATTATCTTCGACATAGTGCAGTCGCAGGGGCGTCGGGATATGCAGCGGTGAAGAGGAGTCAAAACCGGACAGGCTGTCGTCCCACGCTAAGATTTTGTCGAGAACACGAAAAGTCTGTCCGGGATCGAGTTCGGCGAGCGGGTTGAAAGTCCGTCGTGAAACCGTGATTAGCGCGCGCTCATCGACCATTTCCACGAAAGGCGAATCTTTATATTGAGCGAGCTGACGTTTCCAGTCCGCGAACGAGGTTTTCCCGTCGACATAAAAAGGGATCGGACTGCCGCCCGCCACTTTCACCTCGATCGGAGATAGATCAGCGCGCTGGAAGCCCGTTTTGAGATAGTGAAAGTAGAGCAGTCCGCTGCGCGGAGCTGTGAACTGGTTTGTTCCCTGGCGGAGAGGAACAACATAGGGATTGTTTTTGGGGTCGTAGGAGAAGAAGGCGTTCATCGGTCCGACTGTCGCATAAAAACTCGCGCCGTCCACCATGACCCCATTTGCATGGATTGTAACCGCTTCGCCTTTGCCGATGTAGAGGCCGGAGGGCTGATCGTCTGCGGGTTTGTCTCGATTCATACGAATCGCTTCGATCGCTGCAGCCGGCAGGGCGGCAAGACGATAGGTTCTATTCAGGTTGTCGAAGGACGATTTGCCGACTTTCAGCAGCGCCTTAGCGGAGGGCAGACGTACTGCTTCGCTCGCTCTATACAAGGTCCAGAGATTGTTGTCCCCATTGTTGACTGGATACTGAATCACCGGAGCGCCATCGATAGTACTGCTGCCCGTAATGTTCAGCCCTTTGCCGCTATGCTGCGCAATAATGTTGAAATACCCGCCGACCGAGGAGAATTGCCAGCGTTGATTCCCGCCTCCCGTGAGTTTTCCTAACTGAATCGCTGCCTCGTCAGCCGAGTTCGCATCCTTCACTTCCAGATATCTCGCGTATTTTTTGGAGGCGATTTCGTAGCTCGCCCCACTCTTTTTGACGCGCCAGATTTGTCCGCCGTCTGTATTCGGCTTTCGGCTCGCCTGCACGATGCTGAAAGCTCCGCCCGCGCCGGACTGAACGGTCAATACCTTGTAGGTGTTCTTCGAGACGATATAGTATTCACCATCCTCTACGACAGGTGTTGCTGCCGCGCAAGCGATCTGCAAAAATGCCAGCAGGCACGCACAGAGGCATAGCCGTTGACATGCGGTACGTACGCCAGAAGTAAAGAAAGGCTGCATTCACGTTACTTTCTGCTCCAACCGGTCAACGGAAGCGAGCGGTTTTAGCCAGCGGGCGTATGCGGTGTGTCGATCGGTCCTTCAGGACCGTGTACCGCATTCGAGTATTGAAACTGCACCGGCACCGTTCCGCTGCCGTCCGCCAGCAGCACTTCCTGAAAAATCAGGCTCAACTGGCTTGCTTCGAACACCGGATAATCTCCGCACTCTTCGCCCTGTGCTGAAATCCATCCTGTTATAGTTCGATCTCCAGTATGGATTGCGTCTTCGACATCCGCATCGGTGCGCGCTTCATTCAGTTCGTGATAGAAGGTAGCGGCAACATTTTTCCAGGGCGTGTCGAAAACGACGATTCCGTTGCTGCTGCCGTCAGGCAGGATTTGTGAATAGACTCCCGCCGCGTAATAGACGGTATCCTGCCCTCCACCCTGGTTATTGAGATGTACCGAGCCATGATAGCCGCCAAGTCCATTGAGAGAGTCCGCCGCAATCGATACCCCTTCTGCATCCTCACTTATTCTCATCGCTGCGCTGCTGGATCCGCCGCTTTGCGTGATGGCGGAATCACCCGACGATGGACTCAATTCTCCGCCCTGGGCTGGCTGCGTAAGTGTGGAATCCGTGTTGAGAACGGCGCCCGGAGGAAGCAGCACATTGAACACTGTGCGGCTATAATCGGTTGCCGGCAGAGACCCCTGCGTGTATAATCTTGTAATCAGGGCTTCGATGTCCGCCTGGGACATCACTGCCGGTGGCGTTCCAGGCAGTATTTGAGAGGGAAGGAATGTAGTGCTAATCGACCCGGAGGGGAAGTACTGAGACATTACATTATTGAGGCGGACATCCGACATCGCCGACGAGAGCGCGCGGTCGATCTGCTGTATGTCTGCAGTTTGCCATGCCTGCGCTCCTCCTACGTAGAGGTTTGTAAATATGAGGTCGGTGATCGTTTTGCCGCCATTGAAGACGAGGTCGTGATCGGGCGAAGGAGAGATTCCTGGCGCGATAACCGAAGGAAATTCTGAAGGACGCGGAGGAGTTCCAACCTGCGCGCGTGCAGATGCTTCCGCGGGCGATCCCGGCGCGACGATCACATTCAATGGCGATGTGGCAATAAAGGTATCCTGAGACATAACAACTCCTTCTGCGTCCTGACAAAACTGCGATGAGTATTCTCGATACAGGTAATAATACTGCTTTTCAGGAAGATTGTACAGTCGCAACAGGATTTTTAGATTGGAGCCGCCTGGATGAAAACGTGGATGAAAAGTAAGTATACCCATCGCTTGCTCTCTGCTGGCATTACACTGGTCTTCCTCGCTGCGTTCCGCTGTCTGCCCGCTCATGCAGCGACGCGAACACTGGGACTGACCACGACGCAAATCCTGAGGATGACGCCCGATGCGTGGCTGAAATATTATCATCATCAGACCGGGACGCAGGGAGCGCGTTCGACCTACAAAGCCCTCGTCATCTATACGAACCTGCTGGAAGAAAGTAACGAGCATAACTTGAAGGGGCGGACGCATACTATAGGAGAACGCTTTCGAAGGCTCGAAATGCTGCTGCAGCAACTGTCGGAACAACAGATGGAACGAAGTGGAGGGGGTCATGGAAGCGGCAATGCCGTCGCCTCACACCAACTCGGAGAACGCTACGCTCGCGCCGACCTCCTGCGTCATCTCCTTGCCGAAAGCATTCATCCGCACGCCGTTTCGCAGGGCGAGAGTCTCAAGCTGCAAAAACAGGCAGCGCAGTGGATACTACGCGTCAGTCCCTCTGACGTCGAGATAGATGAGGCAGCCCAGACGCGCAGGCAGATAGTTGGGCTGATTGCTCACTGGCCAGTAAGAGAGCGTTTGTTGGCGCTCGACTACCTTCGCTCTCATCTCACTCGGGACAATACTCTGGTACTGCGCTCGGACAGTAATCACGCGCAATCGCGCTGCCAGATCGGAACTTGAGCCCGCCGACGATCATCCCGACCAAGATCAATGCGCATCCGATCCATGCCGCCATCCCCAGAGTTTCTCCAGCCAGACCCCCGAATAACCCTGCCCAGACGGGCTCCAGAGCATAAACCAGTGTGGCACGGGTGCTTCCGACAACCTCCTGCATACGATTCATCACGACGAAAGTGAACGCGGTCGCGATCAGTCCCATCATAATTACCGGCAGCCAGACCGTCGGTACGGGTAGAACCTTCGGTTCGCCGACAACAAAAACCATGCCGAAACTGAGCAGCGCCGTCACACCGATCTGCACGACCGTCAGGTTGACAGCATCGATTGCCTGTTCCGACGCGAATTTCCCGACGCTTAGAATGTGCATTGCCGCAGCCAGTGCCGCTCCCAGCATCAGCCACTCGCCATGCCCGATGTGCAGATCGAACCGACTGTTGAGCGAAAGCGCAATCAGTCCTGCAAAGGACAGTGCGACACCGATTATCGCCTCAAATGTCGGCTTCTGACGCAGGAACAGCACCGCCAGCAGAGGAACGATCGGTATGTAGAGCCCGACGAGAAACCCCGCTTTGCTCGACGCAATTGTCTGCAATCCGAGCGCCTGAAGCGCGATCGTGGCGAACAGAAAGAGCCCGATCAGGCTGCCTTTCATCAGTTCGGCACGAGTGAGCCGTCGTATCCGACGATGAAATGCCAGCACCAGGAAAACGGTCGCGATGGCGAAGCGCAGCGAAAGGAAAGTGAACGGAGATGTCAGATGCAGGGCATGCTTTGTGATCAGGAAAGTGCTGCCCCATATCGCCGTAATCAGCATCAGCAGAACATAGGCGGTCGGTTTGTGGAAAACTTTTGCGGTTTCTACGGGCATCGAATGCGATCCGATCTGGCGGTTACTCTCCATGCTTGCTCTTCCTATGTTCTATTTTTGTATCTGCCTTCGAGTTTGCTTTCGAAGCTGATTTCGGCCTGTCCATGTTGCCGGACGGCTCGAGTATCGGAAGAGAGGTTTCCGACGCCGAGGCAATTAGCCTGTTACTCAACCGCAGTGATGCGGTCGAACCCTCTTCCTTGATGGTCAGCAGTACGATCGAGGTGATCGTGCGAGTGACCTGCGGGAAAGCGCGTATCTGTGCGATCAGTTCTCGGAGCGACTGTGGCGTATCGGTGCGCACTTTCAGAATGTAGCAGTCCTCGCCATCCACGTCATGACACTCCAGCACTTCGCGCGCCTTGCATATAAATCGCTCGAAGGCGGCGTTTTCATCTGCCGAAGACTGCGTACGCACACGGATAAACGCCAGCAGCCCCTGCCCGATCTTATCTGGATTGAGCAAAGCCGTATAGCGCCGTATGAATCCTTCGCGCTCCAGCCGCTGAATGCGGGCATAGACGGAGGGCGCACTCAGATCAACTGCTTTCCCGATCGCGGTATGGGCAAGTCGTCCATCTTCCTGCAACAGAGCGAGTATATTCAAATCGATGTCGTCGAGTTCCAAATACATTTATCCATTCGTTATTTTTGTTATTATACCATCATTTCAATGTTAATAGTGGGTTTTAACTCTATATCGTAGTCAAAAAGAAAATCCTCCCTTGAGAATTAAGGGAGGATAGAAGGGAGGATCGGCTCAAAGCGATGTAAAACACATTCTGCCTGGTGAACGGAGCAGTTATGAATTCAGCGCGGTCAGACTGCCGCCGCTGTACCGCGCTTCCATGCCGGACGCTTTGCTTCGTAGGCGTCGATTTCGTCTGCGTACTGGAGCGACAGACCGATGTCGTCCAGACCGTTGAGCAGGCAGTGACGGCGGAAAGCGTCGACCGTAAATTCGGTGGAGAAGCCCTGTTCGTCCGAGACCGTCTGCGTCTCGAGATCGACCGTCATCCGGTACCCTGGCGTCGATTTTGCGCGCGCCAGCAGCAGGTTGACGGTCTCTTCCGGCAGCGTGATAGGGAGTATTCCGTTCTTGAAGCAGTTGTTGTAGAATATGTCGGCAAACGAGGGGGCGATCAGGGCGCGGAACCCGTAGTCGTTGAGCGCCCAGGGCGCGTGCTCACGCGAGGAGCCGCAGCCGAAGTTCTTGCCGGTCAGCAGAATGGTCGCGCCCTGAACCTGTGGCGCGTTCAGCTCGAACTGTGGGTCGGGCGTAATGCCGTCATCGAGGTAGCGCCAGTCGAAAAAGAGAAACTGTCCGAATCCGGTACGCTCGATGCGCTTGAGGAACTGTTTCGGGATGATCTGATCGGTGTCGGCATTCACGCGGTCAAGCGGCGCGGCGATGCCTGTAATGCGTACAAACGGCTCCATACAAACTCCTATCCTAAATTATAGCCGTCGATGGGTTTGCAGACGTATCAATCTAACACCTGCAACTTGCCATTGTCGGATATCAGCATCGTCGTGCCCTGACTCAGTTTCAGCGCCAGCTCGTCGATTTTTCGCCTGTTCTTGATGATCCACTCCGCTTGATCCCATTTTGTTCGCTTGAGAAATGCGCTTTTCAGAAACAGAGCTGTTACGTGGTTCTGCTTCAGTGCTTGCCGCTCGGCTGCGTTGCGCCGGATTTCGCGATCTGCAGTTATGACTATCCAGCCTTCACGTCCGACGTGGGGTATCCAATCCACATCGGCTGTTTCTGCCGGAAATCTTTCTTTCAGGTGAACTGCGTCGACTTCTAGTTCTCTGAGAATGTTGACGAGAGAAGGGGAAATGTTGTTGTCGAAGAAGTAGGTCACGCCGCCTTGAGAGTCATCTCATAGGAAATCGCTTCCTCAACAGCCTCACAATCTACACGGTACCAGTCGGCAATGCTCTGAACCGTCTCACCGCCCCGCGCCATCTCGTACAGTGCCGCTGTCGGAACTCCCGACCGTGCGGCAATCGGCTTACCGAAGGAACGCTCAGGATCGAGCACAATGTATCCATCGGTCCCGTTGGGCCAATAGCGCAATGGCTGGAGCTCCCGATATTCGATCTTTCGGAAAAACGGGCGAGCAAGGCTGTCCATCACCATCTGGCCCATTCTCAAATCCTGTATGAGGACAGGTCTGGCAACGCCCTCGACTCCCTGCTCCTGCAAAGCCGCGAAAATGCGTTTACCGTCGGTCTCGAACTGCTTGATCGCAAAGGGATGGCTAGTATGATAGAGCTTTGTTGCCGCTTCGGCGGCGGCACGGATCGTCTGGAGGGACACGCTGGCTTCGCGAAAGAGTTTGATCATGTTGAGTTCCAGCAGATCGTTGAATGTCAGGATCGGCTCTCCCCCCAGTGCATTCAGATCGCGACGAATGATGGGCTCCGCCCTGCGCCGTTCCCCACTGGAAACGAATGGGTAGCCATCAGCCCAGCGTCGTAATTTTTGTCCGCTCACGTGAAGCAGGCGAGCCGTTTCCGGAAGCGTATACAGTCCCACACCGAGCAGAGGATGAGTCATAGACTTATCTCCTCTCTAAAATAGCAGTCAAGTTTCCACATCTTATGTCTTCGTACAGTATACCGCTTTTCGATTCAGCAGTCCGCAATTTTTTCTGGTCGTATTCATCGTCGTGGTCATAATTTGTGCCTTCTATTCCTGAGTGTGGGCACGTTCGATCCCTGCCACGATCTCATCGATGCTCATCTTGCCGAGAAGATCCCCGCGTTCTTCAGTATAGTTACCACAGCCGTTCGAAAACTGGTTCAAAAAGCGAGCCGTGTTTACGACACCGATTTCGCTGCAGAGTAACCGTATTGCGAACTGGTTGATTTCTACGAGCGGTGCAGCCGAACTCATCATAACGTTCAGTTGTTTCTACTTGTCCCAGTCGCGGATATCGACGAGGTGACCGGCTATCGCAGCCGCTGCCGCCATCTGTGGGCTGACGAGGTGCGTACGCCCGCCCTTGCCCTGCCTTCCCTCGAAGTTGCGGTTCGAGGTCGAAGCACAGCGTTCGCCTGGCTGCAAAATGTCGGGGTTCATGCCGAGGCACATCGAGCAGCCGGCCTCGCGCCAGTCGAATCCCGCCTCCTTGAAAACGATGTCGAGACCCTCCGCCTCCGCCTGACGTTTCACCTGTGCCGAACCTGGCACGACCATCGCGTGAACATGTCCACTGACCTGATGTCCTTTCGCGACAGCCGCCGCCGCCCGCAAATCTTCGATGCGCCCGTTCGTACAGGAGCCGATGAACACTTTGTCGAGCGACAGGGATTGAAGCGGTGTGTGCGCCGCAATACCCATATATTCCAGAGCGCGTTCGATCGCGCGGCGGTCGGAATCGCTAGCGTAGTCGTCCGGTGAGGGCGTACTGCCGGTGATCGGCGCGACCATACCCGGGCTGGTTCCCCAGGAGACGTAGGGCGCGATTGAGGCGCCGTCCAGTTCGATGAGCGTATCGAACTGTGTGCCGGAATCGGTCGGCAATTTGCGCCATTCTGCTAATGCAGACTCCCAGTCCGCGCCCTGTGGCGCGAACGGTGTCCCCTTGATGTAAGCGAAGGTCTTCTCGTCCGGAGCGATCATTCCGGCACGTGCACCCGCCTCGATGCTCATATTGCAGACCGTCATGCGCCCTTCCATCGAGAGGGTGCGAATCACCTCGCCGGTATACTCGACGGCATAGCCCGTCGCGCCATCGGTTCCGATTTTGCCGATGATCGCCAGAATCACATCTTTTGCCGTGACGCCGGGTCCGAGCGTTCCGTTGATACGTATCTCCATCGTTTTCGGGCGCGACTGTGGCAGGCACTGCGTCGCGAGAACGTGCTCGACTTCGCTTGTTCCGATCCCGAATGCGAGCGCGCCGAACGCGCCATGCGTACTCGTATGGCTGTCGCCACAGACGATCGTGAGCCCGGGCTGCGTCAGACCGAGTTCCGGCCCGATCACGTGGACGACGCCCTGTCGCGCGCTGTGCAGGTCGTAGAGCGTGATGCCGAACTCGGTGCAGTTCGCTGCGAGTGCATCCATCTGCCGAAGCGAAATCTGATCCAGTATCGGCAGGTTTCGGTCGGTCGTCGGAACGTTATGATCCATTGTCGCGACGGTTAGATCGGGGCGGCGGACCTTGCGACCGGTCATACGCAGTCCATCGAACGCCTGTGCTGACGTCACTTCATGGACGAGGTGCAGGTCGATATAGAGCAGCGAGGGCTGTCCTTCCACCTCATGGACGGTGTGCGCCTCCCATATCTTCTCGAACATCGTTTTCGGGGTCTGTATATCAGAGGTATCTTGTCTAGTTGAATGGCTATCAGGCATCGTTACGGCTCCCAAAATTCGTTTCTTATATGTTATTGCGCTTATAATATTTTGCGTCGTTCGCGGTAACAGCGGTAAAAATAGATTGTACGCCCCCTTCTGCCCCAGGCTTCGGGCAAAAGGGGAATGAAGGCTGAACAACTATTGTAATTTCCTGGATGCCTTGAACACGACGCGCGGCCAGACGAAGCGTACATCGCCATCAGCAAGCGTTTCTATACTGTAGGCTGCGATTGCGGAGGCGGGCGCACTAATGAATTGCGCTCGAACGGCATCCGACTGTTCAGGCGTACAGCCGCCCTTAATCATCCAGTCGGCGAGCGTGATGCCGATGCCCCCCGACGCATCCAGGTCGGTAACGATCAGCCCTGCATTTTCTACAAACTCGCGCCACTCTGACGGCGTGTAGTTTCGGACATGAGAGGGATCGCGGAGAGTCTCGACACTATTCTGCCACATCGCCGCTTCCGGGTTACCATCGGGCACCGTTGTATCGCCGAGCAGCAGGCGTCCGCCGGGCTTGAGCACACGAGCCGTTTCTGCTAAGAACTGCGGAACCGACAGAAAATGGTGCGGTGCGATACGGCAGGTAACGAGGTCGAAAGCGGCGTCGGGGTACGGAAGCGCCTCCGCACTGCCCTCGACGAATGTGGCGTTCACGATTCCCTGCTCTTCTGCTCGCAGCCGCGCCTGTGCCAGCATTCCCAGCGAGACATCCAGCCCGACGACAGAGGCCACCTGGGTGGCGAATGCGAGCGCAGTAAAGCCAGTGCCAGTCGCGACATCTAGCACCGTTTCGGTCGGTCGCGCGTCGGAATGCTCCAGCAGCCAGCGCAGTGTCTCCTCGCTCCACTGGTTCCACTGCGCATTGTAGTGGGTCGCCTGACGGTCGAACTGTTCGCGTGCCGTCCGCTGCGGGGAATTATCCATTACTGTTCCTTGCCAGTCACCTCTCCGAATGTAGGGCTCTCCGGATCGAGTCCCTCGCCGCCGAGCAGCATTCGTGCCTGTTTCAGCCTGTTCGTGGTCGTGTCACCCGCTGCCTGCAGCTGGCGCAGGTCTGCAGCGGGCAGATATATCTTGCTTGCGCCTTCGAGATCGACGCCTTTGAGATCGAGAACGATCCAGCCCTCCGCATCGTCCTTCCCATTATAAGTCGTCGTGAACCGTACTCTGTTTTTCGGAAAAAGCACAGTATTGCCTCCGTTTTTCCTGTATCGACTCCGCTGATTTGCAGCTATTCGGGGCGCGTCACCAGCTTTACCACCGAAAATATCGTACCGAGACACCAGCGCACTGCATCGACGGCACGAGCGCGCGTCATTTGCTCGCGTTCGATGAAGTCTCCATAGAATTCATGCGTATCGACATAGTTGCCGAGTTCGATCAACGTGTCGGCGAACACGGCAGGTACTCCGATGCCGATCGTCGTCAGGATCCGGGCGAACAGATCGAGCATATTTGCGATCGTTTTAGACGAATCGGCATTCTCCGAATCGAGCAGATGCAGTGCGGCGGCGACATCGATCAGATAGGCATTTTTCAGTGAGAGCGTCTTAAATTCAGCGGATATGCCCGCAATTCCCAGCGCACGTTCGGCCAGGTCTATATGCGTGAATAAGATCACCTGTCCGTCGGCAATGAGCGGACTCATTTCACCATTGGTCTCCAGCAGAAAGGTGTAAAAGTCCGGCGTTTCGCTCCGACCATTGAGCCGCAAAGCAGTCAAATAGAAAGTGGTCGGATCCTGCACAGGCAATAATTCAAGTTTCATTTTTTCGACAGTCATCGTTTCGATATCATCGTTTCGATAGTTGAGGGCAGAATCTGTTCTGGCGACATGACAAAATCTCTTCCTGATCTCTTCCTGCGTCTGCATTTCCACCGGGCTATCACAATTCAATGCAATCGCGAGATTGAGTGTGTGTTCTATGAGTATGTGTTCAATGAGTATGTGTTCTATAAGGATACCGGAAAATTCAGCGACGCGCAATTTTTGAGGCAGTCAGGAGCGATTTGTCCCTCGATAGCAAAGCAAAAGTAGGGAATGGAAGTCAAGACGCTGAAAATTCCGATACACTATCCTAGCGGAAGTGGTTTATCGCGAGATGATGTGGTTGTAGGAGAACAGCCCCGAGAGAATCGCGATCGTTCTGGCGCAACTGCAGGAGGAGACTTATTTCTATGTCCTTGTTGTGGTCGACACATTATAAGTGGGAGCGAGACGCCCAGCTATCTCTTATTCATTCGTCATAAGTGAGAGCGAGACACCCATCTATCTCTCTTTTTCATTCGTCTCCTAGCCGCCTATAGTAGACATATATATCGATGTCGATCAGCTTCGCTACAGTAGTATTCTGCTTTTGTTCGAAGCCGACTTGTCAAAATGAGAGCGGTAACTCCCACGCGATATATATGTCCGCTTCCTTGCCCTCGGATTGTTGACAAACGAACGACAGTTACGTTATACTAGGCAAAATCGGGCTGATAAAGCCCTCTCTTTTTGTCTTGCGGAGTGGCTTCGGTTTATTTTTTATATTCAGGGAAATTGTCCGTATTTCGACAGCGCTCCCTTCAACAAAGCTTTCAACAAAAAAGGAGAATGGGGACTTTATTGCTCACGGTGCCGACACGCACCCGACTGCTCCCCCGTGATCATGACAAGCGTTATAAAACTCCCCGAGCGTCCAAATAGAGATGGTGTCGACAATGACTGGGCAGCGCCGCACAAGCCCCTGAACCAGGTAGTCGCAAACTGCCCGCCCTCCGGCATACGCCGCTTCTTCGACATCGCGCAACAGATGGAAGGCGTGATTTCTCTTGGGGTCGGCGAGCCGGACTATGTCACGCCGCTGTGCATCCGCGAGGCGGGAATTCGCTCCCTGGAGCAGGGCATCACCACCTATACCTCCAATAGTGGCTTGTTGACACTCCGCGAACGTATCTGTACGATGCTGCACGACCGCTATGGCACGGACTATGACCCCGTCAGCGAATGTCTCATTACCGTCGGCGTTTCGGAAGGGCTGGACCTCGCGCTTCGGGTCGTGCTGAACCCCGGCGATGAAGTTCTCGTTCCCGAACCATGCTATGTGTCGTATGTGCCGAATATCGAATTCGCGGGCGGTATCGCTATACCGATTAAGACTGATGCGAGCGACGGTTTTCGATTACACGCCGACCGTGTGCGCGAAGCGATCACGCCGCGCACTAAAGCCCTGCTGATCGGCTCGCCGGCCAACCCGACCGGCGCGACACAGTCTCGTGAGGATCTGTCTGCACTGGTCGAACTCGCCGACCGCCATGACTTTTATCTGCTTTCCGATGAGATTTACGACCGGCTCACCTATGTCGGCGAGCACACGTGCCTCGGCTCACTGCCCGGTGCACGTGAACGAACGATCGTCTTCAATGGATTCTCGAAAGCTTATGCTATGACCGGCTGGCGCGTAGGCTATGCCTGCGGACCAGCAAGCATCATGAGCTTAATGACACGTGTGCATCAGTACACGATGCTCTGCGCTCCCCATATTTCGCAGATTGCCGCGATCGAAGCCCTCGACAACGCAGAAGCCGATGTCGCTACAATGGTCGCCGATTACGATCGCCGCCGCCAGTTTTTCGTCGCTGGACTGAACCGCATTGGACTGGACTGCTATGAGCCGCGAGGCGCGTTTTATGCCTTCCCGTCGATCGCGAGCAGCGGTATGAGCAGCGAGGATTTTGCCGAACATCTGTTGATGGAGGAGCGCGTCGCACTCGTGCCCGGCACCGCCTTCGGTCCATCGGGAGCGGGTCATGTACGCTGTTCCTATGCCACTGCGATGCCTAAACTGGAGGAAGCGCTGACGCGAATCGAGCGTTTCCTGAAGCGGCACCACTCCAGCAGTAAATCCGGTAGTGATGCTCTTCCAATTAGTCAAAACGCGCCACCATTGCCTGATATTTCGCCAGTTAGCTCTTCTTTTGCTGATCAATCCTCCGCCTCTGCACCTTCATTTATTTCAGTTCCGTCCTATTCGGCGAACGCGTCAACTAATGGTGCAGCGTCGGTATTGGAGACAATCGGGCAACGAGCACAAGTGGCAAGATTGGAAACAGATCCTGCGATTGCTGATCCATCTCTCGATAAAGAATGAAAATCGAGCGTACAGAAGCAAGAGCCGTCGGGTAGGAGCGCATATAAATTTTGGTGAGGCGATGATGCAGGAGCAAACAAAGGAACCGCAGACCGTCTGTAGCAGTCAATTGCAGCAGTCCATTCACATCGATGAATGTATTCATACACAACTTCATGGCACAAGCGACACGTACGCTATCTCACCCGCTTCCCCTATGAACGAGACCGCCGCGTGATAAACCTCCCACGGCATTCTCCGTTCCAGCGCTTAGCGACAACTTTGTTTTGGCTGCGTTTGTTTTCAGCGGTCTTACTGCTGACTCTCAGCTATGGTGCATATGCGGATCGCATCGTGCTCGCGCCAGATGGCACGACAATTGGACCGGTTAGTTTCAAGACGGAATTTCTGCTCACGCAGAATCGTAATTTGAGCTGGCTTCAGCTATCGAATAAGCAGGGTGTGGAGTTTGAAGCGCAGTTGAGCGATATCGCAGCGCGGTACCGTACAGTGCATGCGTTCAATGTACAGTATCCCGTACTATCGGAATTCGGTGCACTGCCAGCCGTTTCGGTGGGGATACGCGATCTGTTCGGCACAGGAAATGAGCACCGTTCAATTTATGTCGCCGCGACTCGTACAGTGGCACTTTCAGACAGGCAGCTGCGACTGGTACGCGAGGTGAGGCTGTCGGCGGGTTTCGGAACCGAACGCATGAACGGCCTGTATGTGGGCTTACACACACGGCTGACGCTCGGCGCGACCCTGGATGCGGAATGGTACCGCCAGCGCGCCAACATCAGCTTGTCGCTGCCCCTTGTGCGTCATGTTCAGGTGCGTGCCAGCAGTCTCGACGGGACGATATATTACGGGCTTGCTTTTCGCCTTACACAATAACAGGCGGCACAACCGAAATGTAGCGACGGATTACACTTGCCAAAGAATTGGACTGAATTCCGAAGGAGTAGGCAGCACATATTCTCCCTTGACAGAGTGCCGGTCCATTCCGCGCCGCGGGGCAAAATATTGCGATTCACGTCGGGCGGACTCGCGAAGTGATCAATTTACGTTATTCGTTGGATAGATTAGCAAGACAAGTGCGGAACCAAAGAGTGATTATGAAAGAGGCATCGACGGAAATATCATGACAATGCAAGCCCCCAATGACGAGCGTCGCGTCGCGCTGATCAAGAGCCTGACGACTAAAAATCGCTTCTATTCGCTGATCGATCCGAACAGCGGCATACGTAACGCGGACACGGTCGAGCATATTCCCGAAGATCTGCTGCTCGGTATCGCCTATCCCTGTCTCGAGGACGGACTCAACGATTTCGCCGTCATCCGTACGACTTTCGAAACCCTCGACCTGTTCCCCGAAGACGATCCGATACGCTCCGAAATGATGGAAATCGTTAACGATGCGCGCGCCAATCTGCTCCGCCGCCTCAATGAACTGCGCGACAAAATACATAGTAATCATGCGCATTTCCTCGGAACAGACTACAACGAATTCAAAGGCTACGCGCTGGCAATGGTCAATCGCGGCTATCAGCGCCGCAACCTCGATAGTATGATGAAGCTCAATGTCTTCAGTTCTGTTGCGGAGGCGGAAGGCTATTCCGATCCGACACAACTCGACTATTTTTATGAATTCGTGGCTGGCAGAGATCCGGCACAGATTGCAGACCTGCCCGCCCGTGAGTTTATCGTCGCGCTTTTCAATGATGTACTCGATAGTGTCCTCAACGATGGTAATTATGCAACAAAATACTTATTCGACCGTAACGTTTTCCAGAAATTCATTGCGGTAATGTTCGTCAACTATGCAACGACCGACCCGATGTTTTATGGCATCAATCGCAGCGACTACGGCGTTTCCGGCGAACGCGACATGGACAGTACGCCGCTCTATGTCGCGATCCGTCGCGAGCTCAACGAGATCGAAGCACGCCTGCGCGCTGAAGGAAAGTTTTTCGGAGAGAACTCCAACGAGCCTGACTTCTCGAGCGCGCCCATATTGACGGGCACAGAAATCCCTCCGCAACTGCGGGCGCAGATTACGCTGGAGCAGGCTGCCGCAATGCTTCCCGGGGAACTGATCAACGAAGAGGTGCTGCTGGGTCCGATCCACTCGCTCTGCTCTGCTGCCTCGCTTTTGATGCGCAAAAACGATCCTGAGACGCAACGGTTCGCCCGCGTGATTATGGCGGATGCATCCAAACTGATCGAGGAACTCAAGCGGCTCGGCATAATATCCCCGCTGGTCAATAACCCTGGCTGCAACTAATCCAGTCGCCTCGGAAGATATAGCATTCAAACAGGGCAGCACAAATCGGTTTGTGCTGCCCTGTTTCGATGATCAAGGAAAATTCCAGCAAATTTCTCCGTCGATTTTTTATTATGAATTGCCGCCTCTTCCTTCCGAATGCCCGCTCGCCACCGATTTACTTCCAAAAAACTCTTGCTCAGCGCAGACCGACCACAATTTTCGCATATTATCTGTACTTGTCAGGTAATGATGTCTTGACAAAGTACTGTCTCAGGGCTACAATAGGCAAGCCCTTTTCTGGAAACCCGATCGCTCGCGCGTTCGTGGTCCCGGTACGCTGGTATGAATTAGGAAAAGCCGCATGACGCTGAAAGATGCGATGCGTTCGTACCTACCGAATACCATCACGCGGGGTAGTGCTGTCGTCATTTGCTGTTTGCGTTTTTCCGCTCCACCAAATCACGCGTTCGACCGAACAGATTTGTCATACCGCTGCGAAAAAGCCGTACTCACTTCCCTCCTGACTGCAGGGCGGATTGTGTATGGTAATGTCCGCCCGTCTGCCGGTGCAGCCGGGGTATATCGGCTAATTTGTGCTGCACACATCTGCAATTCACAGACTGTGCCATAGGGACGAACTGCGTGCCGGAAATGAACCGGAAATGAAAATGTGCGCACACAAAGGTCGATGCACGTCATAAAATACGATAAAGATGAGGGGCGTGTCAGGAATCAGACGACGGTCGGTACTGTCCGCATGACAGCTGAATGAGATTTACGCAGCGTCCACCACCGATAAGGGTTCGGCTGCGATCGTCCCATGATGCGCTCGGGCATACAGAAAGCGTCTTGAACTGCGGGACAATGTTTTGTTTCCGATTGCCATCCTGACAACGCGGGTCATTCATACTACTTGCGAGGTACTCAGGATAATGCGCGGATACGCAACGCCCCGGCGACCCCTTCGGGCGGTGAATCGTTGAAGACGAGAGATGAACTTTCCAATACAGTCCTAATCGATCATGCCCTTGTCACTTCCTCCCCACTTTCCCGCAGCCGCCCGCTGACGACCAAAACCGTCTCGCTGGAGGCGGTTCGTCACGCGATACAGGCAGCGCAGCGCTACCTTCTGGATCGTCAGGACCCCGAAGGCTACTGGATCGCCGAACTCGAAGGCGATACGATACTGGAGAGCGAATATATCCTGCTCCTGCAATTTCTGGGGCGGCGGGATATGGACAAGTTTCGCAAGATCGCAAACTATATCCGAACCAAGCAGCATCGGGATGGCTACTGGGCGAGTTTCGCCGGCGGCCCTGCCGACGTAAGTGCGTCGGTCAAAGCCTATTTCGCCTGTAAACTGGCGGGCTATGGCGAGAACGAGCCGTTCATGCGCCGCGCGCGCCGCTCGATACTCGCCGAGGGCGGCGTCACCCGGTGCAACACCTTCACGAAGCTCTACCTCTCGATGTTCGGACAGTACGACTGGCGCGGCGTGCCTACTATTCCGCCTGAAGCGATACTGTTCCCGAAATGGTTCTACTTCAACATCTACAATATGTCGTCCTGGTCAAGGGCGATCCTCGTGCCGCTCGCAGTGATGAACGCCGCCAAGCCAAGCCGTCCGATCCCCGCACACGCGCACATCGATGAACTCTTCGTGGATGGGCGCGACCGCAGACGGATGCGTTTGCAGTGGGATAAAAAGCCCGTCACTTGGCGCAACGTCTTCCTGATATTCGACAAACTGCTCAAACTCTACGATGCCAGCCCCGTCAAGCCGTTCCGCAAACGTGCTCTCGATAAGTCGCTGCAATGGCTGCTCGACCGTGAAGAGAACAGCGGCGGACTCGGCGCAATCTTTCCTGCGATGACTCACGCGATCATGGCATACAAGTGCATGGGGCTCGAAGACAATCATCCCGCGATCTGCAAAGAGCTGGCGGAGTTGGCAGCGTTCGAGATCGAAGAGGACGACAAAATCCGCCTCCAGCCCTGCGTTTCTCCCGTCTGGGACACCGCGCTGATCATCAATTCGCTCGTCGATAGCGGCTACGCCGCAGACAGCGACGCGATCTCCCGCGCCGCCGAATGGCTGCTCACCAAGCAGACGACCCGCAAGGGAGACTGGGCAGTCAAAGTGCCCAACGTCGAACCGGGCGGCTGGTACTTCGAGATGGAAAACGAGTTCTATCCCGACATCGACGACACGATTATGGTGCTGATGGGACTGTACAAGGTCTATTGCCCGAGCGGCGAACACTGGACTGAGGCTCCGCAGCACGCCCGCGAAGCGATGCGCAAAGGTCTCGCCTGGGTCTTCGCGATGCAGAATAAAGACGGCGGCTGGGGCAGTTTCGATAAAGACAACAATAAAACTCTCTTCCAGTATGTACCGTACGCCGACCACAACGCGATGCTCGACCCCTCTTCCGCCGACATTACGGCGCGTACACTGGAGATGTGCTCCTACTTCAGCATCGGTAGAACCGATCCTCGTGTCGCCCGCGCAATCGACTATCTCTATCGCGATCAAGAGGCGGACGGTTCCTGGTTTGGTCGGTGGGGCGTGAACTACCTCTACGGGACGTGGCAAACGCTGCGCGGGCTGGCGTGCATCGGTGAGGATATCCATTCCGAGCGCATACAGCGCGCCGCCCGATGGTTACGTGACGTGCAGAACGAAGACGGCGGCTGGGGGGAGACCTGCCAGTCTTATGATCCCGAACATCCTAAAGCGACCGGTCCGAGTACGCCTTCACAGACCGCCTGGGCGCTGATGGGACTGTTCAATTCGGGCGACCTCGACAGCGCCGCCGTCAAGCAGGGTCTCGACTATCTGTTGCGCAGTCAGGACGAGGACGGCACCTGGGAGGAGGAGTGGTTCACCGGCACCGGCTTCCCGCGCGTCTTCTATCTGCGCTACCACTACTACCGGCACTACTTCCCGCTCTGGGCGATGGCGCAATACCATACCTTCACGACGGGCGAGCCGCCGGACGGACCCGCCAATGAGAAATTGGCAGGCGGGCGCTTCGCCAATCTGGAAGTATAAGCAGACTATCGGGAACAAAAAAGATGGCTGGACAGAGTGGGTCAGACCCCGGTCCAACTCAACGAGTGAGGCGCAAATTATTTGCGCCTCACTTTTCGGTTTGGCAGCCTGAAAGACCATAATCGTCGGCGGGAGTTGGTAATACAGAAAACGCTTCCGGTTTATAATCAGGCAGAATATGCTGTCTGGCGTCTCGCGTTAAACGGACGGGGCAGTGCAGTGAGCTTTCGGGTTGGAAGCATCATCACTGACGACACTCGGTTTTACAGGGCGGAAAATGAGCGTATATGCGGAAACACATATGATACTGCCCGCTCCGATCCGGCGAGCGGTCGAGGATGCGCTGTCCGTGCGGTTCGGCAGGGACGTTCAGATTGCCAGCGAGGTGCAAAACTTCTCGCATTCATCTGTCTTTCGCTGTACCCTGCAATCGTCCTGCAGCGCCGTACCGGAGACCGTCATCGTGCGTGTTCCGCGCGGAGGGACAGCACGCTCAGGACGGACCGGGCTGCACAACGAACAGACAGCTCTGGAATACCTCTCGGCGATTGGCAGCTCGCTAGCGCCCCGTTTCCTCGCAGGTAGCAGTGCGGCTGGCTTTCTCGTCACGGAGGACCTTGGGACCCAGCCGTCTCTGCTGGACCTCCTGCTGGGAAAAGATGCAGAAGCTGCAAGGCAGGGAAGCATCGACTTTGCGCATGGTCTGGGCAGACTGCACGCGGAAACAGCAGGACGTTCCAGGCAACCGGGGAACGCGCTCCCTGTCGTCCCCGTTCCGGTCGCGGAGCACTGGCTGCAGGTACAGGTTGCTGTGGCGAAGCTCGGACTTCCATTTCCCCAGGGAGTGGAAAGTGACGTAGAAGCCCTGACCAGTTTCCTTGCGGAATCGAACGACTATCTGGCTCTCTCTAGCGGAGACTGCTCCGTCGTCAACTGCAAGATTACCAGTGATGGTGTCCGGTTTTTCGATTTCGAGGAAGCGTGTTTTCGGCACCCGCTCATCGATGCTGCCGTTCTGCGGTATCCCTACCCGACTGGCGGTCCTCCGTTGCGTCTGCCGTATGAGGTCGCGCTGCAGATGGAATCGACGTACCTCACCGAGTTGGTTCAGGCTTGTCCTGTCATTCAATACGAAAACTACTACGAGCGCGGTATGGCTGTGGTGTGCGCGGCATGGACGATCGTTCGCCTGGCGCGGCTGCCGAAAGTGGACGCGGGTCCCGACCGCGATCCCTGGCTGCTCTTGCCACCTGACTGGTCTGCGCCGGTTCCGAGCCGTTCGCGGAGGCGACAACTGGTGGCAATTCTCGAAACATGCGTCGTTTCTGCCCACCGCGCTGGCGCCTTCGAAGCCTTTGCCGCATGGTGCGAGTCACTGCTCACCGCCCTGCGCCATCGCTGGACCGAAGCCGCTGAGGAGCTTCCCCTCTACTCAGCATTTCTCTGAAGCCATCATTTCCTTCCCGATGCACAGCCTGTGATGGAGAAAACAGAGGCAGTGCAGCAACAGATGGAAACGCTGAAGCGCGAGAACGAAGCACTGCGAAAAAGTCTAGAATCGCTGGAGCCGAAGCAGCCTGCCATTTCGGTATATAACTTGAATGCCACCTAAGTGAATAGATAATCCAACAGTCTATCGAGTAAGCGAGTGTTGTAAGGTACAATACAAGCACTAATTGGAACCCGCCTGTAGGTGAATAGCGTAAGTGCATTCGACAGCGCTCGAATGTGTTGGCGGGTCGACCAGGATAAATTCGAGAGTTGTGACTGACCTCGTGGTGTTTGGGAGGCGGTCGTTAGAGGAGTGTACCGGATATGCGTTACCCGATTGGCTTCACGCTTACGCAGGCGAAACATCGTACGAAAATGGAGCGCGGCGGCAGCAAGCGCTATCCGAGCGTCCTGATGCTCGAACCGCTCTATACCTGCAACCTCGCTTGCATCGGCTGCTCGGTCGAACGGCACACAGGCAAACTCAAAGACCGTATGTCGCTCGAAGAATGCTTCAAGGCGGCGGACGACTGCGCTGCGCCGATCGTCAACATTTGTGGCGGCGAACCAACCCTCTATCCCGAACTCAAAGAGTTGATCTCGGGACTGATCGAGCGCGGCAAGCACATCATCATGTGCACCAACGCGATCAAGCTCAAAGAAAAAGTTTTCGACATCATCCCGCCCAGTTCACACCTCTTCCTGATGATCCACCTCGACGGTATGCGCAAAACGCACGACTATGTCTGCAACCGCGAAGGCGTCTTCGACAAAGCCGTCGAGATGATCAAAGAGGCACGCGAACGCGGCTACTACGTCTATATCAACACCACCGTCTTCAAAGAAACTTCCGTCGAGGAAGTCGAGGATCTGTGCAAACTCGTCGATGAACTCAAAGCGAAGGGCATCTTGATTTCGCCTGGCTATGAGTACGAGAGCGTCGAGCAGGACGTCTTCCTGAACAAAGATCAGATCCATGAGAAGTTCAAGCAGATACGCGATTTCTCGCCGAAGTACCGCGTGAGCGCGACGCCTGTCTTCCTGGAATTCGCCGCTGGCCTGCGCGAGTTGCCCTGCGCGCCCTGGTCGACGGTGAACTACACGCCTAAAGGCTGGAAGGCGCCCTGCTACCTTGTCGAAGGCGAAGGTTACTTTGCAGAGTGGGACAAGTTCTGGGATCAGACGAACTGGGAATATTGGGAGTCGCGCATCGACCCGCGCTGCCAGAACTGCAAGATGCACAGCGGCTTCGAACACAGTGCGGTTACCGAGGCGATGAAAACCGTCGGCGGCACGCTTAAACTCGCCGCCTGGTCGATGTCCAAGTGAGAGGTTCGATCCGATTGACCCGGGCGTGGTGCGGCAGATGACTGCGCTCGTGACGGGCGCGACCGGCTTCGTTGGCTGCCATGTCGCGCGACAACTGGCGGAACGGGGCGAAAAGATGCGGCTGCTGGTGCGCGCCAACAGCCGCCGAGACAACATCGAAGCGCTGGATTCACGACTTGTCGAAGTCGTCTGCGGCGATCTGACAGATGCCGATTCGTTGCGGGATGCGCTGCAAGGCTGCGACACGCTTTATCATGTGGCTGCTGATTACCGCCTCTGGTCGAAGGACCCGCGAGAACTATACCGCGCCAATGTGGAGGGAACGCGCAGTCTTTTGCAGGCGGCGGGCGATGCGGGCGTCAGAAAGATCGTATATACGAGTACGGTCGGCGCACTCGGCATCCCGCAGGACGGCACGCCGGGCACGGAGACGACACCCGTCAGCGAATCCGACATGATCGGGCACTACAAACGCTCCAAGTTTCTCGCGGAGCAGGAAGCACTACGGTTTGCGTCGCAGGGACTGCCGATCGTAATCGTCAATCCAAGCACGCCTGTAGGCGAAAACGACATCAAGCCGACCCCGACGGGACAGATAATCCTCGATTTTCTGAATCGCCGTCTCCCCGCCTACATCGACACCGGACTCAATCTTGTCGATGTGCGCGACGTTGCGGCAGGGATTATTCTGGCGGGCGCAAAGGGACAGATCGGAGAGCGTTACATTCTGGGAAACCAGAATATGTCGCTGCGTGAGATGCTCGGCACACTGGCCTCGATCACCGGAATGCCTGCGCCGCGTATCCAGATGCCGTACGCAGTAGCATGGCTTGCTGTCGGCATCGAGAATGTTATTGCTGAGCGCATTTTGCAACGCGCGCCCGCACACCCGTTCGAGGGCGTACGGATGGCACGACACAAAATGTACTTTAGCGCGAACAGAGCGGTTCGCGAACTCGGACTTCCCCAATCGCCGGTCGAAGAAGCGCTGCGGCGAGCGGTAGACTGGTTCCGTGCCAACGGCTATATTGTTCAGAACTGATGAGCATCGAGGAGAAATAGGTTGGAAAATCAACCCGTACGAAAAGTGATCATGGCGAAAGAGGTCGGGTTCTGCTTTGGCGTCAAGCGCGCGATCAACCTGACCAAGCAGGCGCTCAACGAACGCAGCGACGTGTTCATTCTCGGCGATCTTGTTCACAATAAGCGCGTCACCGACGAACTCGAAGGCAAGGGTCTGCGCAAAGTCGAAGACTACACCGGCGAGAGTGCGGGTACGATGGTCATTCGGGCGCATGGTCTGCCGCAGATCAAGATCCAGGAGGCGCGGGAACGCGGTCTCGAAGTCGTAGATGCGACCTGCCCGATCGTCACCCGCGCGCAGGAAGCGGCGCAGACGCTGGAGCGCGACGGCTATCAGGTCGTGATTATCGGCGACAAGAACCATGCCGAAATCAAGGGCATACTCGGTGCGCTCGAAAACCCCGCGCTCGTCGTCGATAGTATTCCCGAACTGCACGAAGCCAAGCAGAATTATACGTTGATGCGCAAAGTCGGCGTGATTTTCCAGACGACTCACGCGCTCGAACTGTGCAATGCGATGGTCAATGAAATGCTGATGATGTGCAAGGAAATTCGCATCATCAATACGATCTGTCGTCCCGTGCAGAACCGACAGGACGATGCGATCGAGCTGGCGGGCAAAGTGGAAATGATGATTGTGGTAGGGTCGCGCACGAGCGCGAACACCGTCGAACTCGCCGCCCTCTGCCGTCACTATAACGCGAACACGATCCACGTGCAGAGCGCGGACGAACTTCCAGATGAGGCGTTCGTTCACTGCAAAGTCGTCGGCATTGCCTCGGGGCTGTCTACACCGGAAGACCTCGTCGAAGCGGTGCGTATCAAGGTTCTGACGACCGAAGCCAGAGACGGCGAACCAACGCTCGCGGCCGTCTAATAATCAGGCTCAACGAGCAGCAAAGACGCATATAAGAAGACAATCGGGAATCAACGTATGCGTATATCGCCGTTTGCTGTGTGCGTTGTGTTCGCGCTGCCGGAAGAGGCTCGCCCGTTCGTAAAGCGTAGTTCATGGCGCAGCAAAGTACTGACTGCAGTTTCCGGGCAGGGCGCAGCGAAGGCGGCGCGCACGACTCGCGCACTGTTACGACCAGAGACCAAACTCCTGATAGTATGCGGTTTTGGCGGCGGACTGGTTCCCGAACTGGTTCCTGGCGACCTCGTGCTCGCCGATCGCGTAATAAATTTCAACACATCTTCACCGACAAACTTCAATTATCTGCCGGACTCCGTGCTGCTCGCAGCGGCGGAGTCCGTTCCTGTTTCCGGCGTCACAATGCTGACGGCAACTCTAGTCACGGATACACATGTGCTTGCAGACAGCGCTGAAAAACGCAGCGTCGGAGCGAGAAGTGGAGCGGCAGTCGTCGATATGGAAACGGCAATGGCGGTCGCTGTGGCAGTAGAATGCGGCGTTCCATGGCTGGCAGTGCGCGCGATCACCGACGGTGTGGACGATAACATGCCTTTCGATTTCGCTGCATTGTCCGACGCGGAAGGCAATGTTTCACACGGGAAAGTAGTGTTTGCCGCCCTGACTCATCCCTGGAAGATACCGGCGCTGATCAGGTTGGGAGCGCGGTCATCGCTCGCAGCCAAAAATCTTGCTTCCTACCTCGATGCGCTGCTGGAGAAGCTTGAAAAAATGGATAGTCTGTCGGAGTGATCGCATGAAATGCCGCCTCGAATTCAAATCTTCAATACTGATTTCATTGAGCCTTTTTTTTTGTCCTGCATTCTTCGGCTCTGTGCGGGCGCAGGAGAGGGAGCCCTTAACGCCGAACGAGTGCGTCGCTCTGGCATTACGGCGCAGCCCGCTGGCGCAGGCTGCTCGGTATGCGCGGCAGGCGCAGCAGGTGACTGTCGATCGCGATAAACCCGTCGCCCGCCCGACGGTTACGGCGTCGGCGAGCGCCACACTGCAGGGACCGCACGTCACGTTCCCGCGCGTCACGCCGGGCGGGATCTATGACGCAACGGTTCTGCCAGAGCAGTACGGGCATGTCGGGCTGACGATCGAGCAGCCTCTTTATCGTGCCGGATTCGGCGCAGCACGGCAGCGGTATGCGGCACAGTCGGCTTCGACGATACAAGACTATCGGCGCGCGCTCGCCGATATCGCACTGGCAGCCAGAAAAGCTTGCATCAATCTGCTGAGAGCCGAGTCTGGAGTAAGGCTGGCGGAGGACGGACTGGCTGCGGCGGTTCAGTACCAAAAGTTGGTTACGAAGCAGATCGAGGCAGGACTGGCGAAACCGGTGGACGCGGAAACCGTCAAAGGAAGTGTCGCCGAGGCGCAGGCGGCTCTCGATCAGGCACGCGGCGGCGTTCGCCTGGCGCGTATGGCACTCAATCGCGCGCTGGGTCTGCCGCTTACTCAGCCGACAGAAGTCGTTGCTCCGAAATCACCGACTGTTGTGCCCGAGAGCCCCGATCCCGCAGTCGAAAGCGCGCTGAAGAATCGCGCGGAACTGCGAGGACTGGGACTGAATATCAAAGCCGCGCAGGCTGGCGTTTCACTGGCACGCACACAGACGCAGCCGACGCTCGGACTGCGCGGGCAGGTGCTCGAGCAGACGCCTTCCGCATTTCAGAACGAACACTATGCGGCGGCGACGGTGGAGCTGAAGTGGAATTTATTCGATGGCGGCAAAGCCCGTCTCGATACAGCGGAGGCTTCTGCGCAGGTGAAGCGTCTGGAAGCGCTTTTGGAGGACGTACGGTCGGGCATTATGCTCGACGTAATGCAAAACTGGCAGAAGCTGCGCGATATACAGGGCAAAATCGAGACCGCAAAAATACAGCGGGCAGGTGCGGAGGCGCTTCTCGTCGTTGCGTCGACCGCCTACGACATCGGGCGCGGTACGCTGATAGAGATGCTGGCAGCGGCGCGTGAAGTTCGCAGCGCGAAGGAGCGTGAACTACAGGCAAGTTACGACCTTGCTGCGGGAGCCGCCGATTTCGAATACGCGCAGGGTACACTCGTAACCGATACCGATGTGGTAGATATTTATAAAATGGATGATTTCAAGAACGGCTCGCTGTCTCGATCTGCACTGAAGCGAACGGAGCGTAGGGAGATAAAGTGAGGCTGGTCGAGGCATACGCGATAGTGGAATGGCGATAGAGTCTATGAAAAAGTCGCGGCTGATAATCGGGCTGTTGGCAGGCATCGTCGTCGTTGCGATTTCAGCGATGGCGCTGAATCCGCACGACAAGCTTGCGGTCAGCCACCCTTCGCAGGGTTCCGCCGGACAGAATACGGTGAGCCCCACCACAAGCGCTCTGGCGGCAAATAGCTCTTCTGCCGCTCCGCCCCTCAAACCGCTCGACAAAAGCACTGATCCTCCGCACAGCACAACACTTCTCGGCAGCGTGGTGGCGGAAACGCAAGCCTCTCTGTCAGCCCCTCAGCCGTCACGCATTGTTGAAGTGCTCATTCGAGAGGGCGAAACCGTTCGGCGCGGGCAGACGCTCGTGCGATTCGATGATAGTTCCGGCCGAACACAGACGCGCACCGCACAGGCGGGAGTGCTGGCGGCACAGGCGCAGATCGACCGAGCGCGCGCCGGACGCGAAGCGCAACGGCTCAAAGCGGACGCCGATATCGACGCCGCACGTTCGGGTCTGCAGCAGGCAAAAGCGAAAATTTCGCAGGCAATGCTTGGACGAGAGGCCGCGCAGGACGCTGACAAAGCAGACGTTGTATTGGCGCAGGAGGGCGAGCGTAAAGCCCAGATCGCGTTCGACCGGGCGCGAAAGACGGTTCAGGACCTGGAAACGCTGGCGAAAGTCGGGGGCGTATCGCGCTCCGATCTCGAAGGGGCGCGCATGCAGGCTGCTATCGCACAGTCAGATGTGACGACGGCACAGGCGCAGGTGCAGCGTCTGCGAAGCGGTCCGAAGGCTTCAGGTGGAGCGAGCAGCCCAGGCGGTAGCACCTACCGTATCGCGCTCGCACAGAAAGCTATTGACGCCGCCCGCGCCGGGGTTCAGCAGGCGACTGCCGGACTGGCGACGGCTAAAAAGGCGAAAATTCAGACAATGGCGTTGGCGGACAGCGACATTGCGGCAGCTCTTGCGGGGCGAACTCAGGCGGAAGCGGGTGTCGCTGGAGCCGTCGCACTCGGGCAGACTGCCCGTCTGACGAGTCCGATCGATGGGTTCGCCACCTCTGTTTCGGCGCGTATCGGGGAGATCGCGCAGCCCGGATCACCTCTGGTTACAATCGTATCACCTGCAGGACTGCGTATCGAAGCGCTGATTTCCACACGACTACTAACTTTACTGCAGATCGGGCAGAAAGTCCGTGTCTCCGTCGATACGCTTCCAGATCGCGCTTTTAGCGCTACAGTACACCGTATCGCAAGCGCCGCCGAACCGGACGGCCGCACTTTCCGCGTTGTATTTCAGCCTCAGAACGCGCCAGTTGGCCTCCGCATCGGGCAGACCGCACACCTTATCGTCATCTCCCACTCATAACAGCCCTCGTTTCCAAACATTCCTTCGAAAACGAAAGCCTACAGGAGCTCAATTGCTCCTGTCTACGCAGGCATAGCAAGCACTTGCCCATGCCGCGGATGCACAAGACGAGCGAACGATGCGGCGTACGTCGGTGTCGGCTTAGTTGACGCGGAACGGCTCCAAATTTTCTGGCTCGTAATCACGAAATAGCAGACGTTCAGTATCCAATATGACCGCCAAGCTGATTGTCGCTCTTCTTTTTCATTTGACTTATCATTCTCACATTCGTTGCCATACCCGCTTTGCCGGTCAACTCAAGTTTTGTAAAACTGGAACGCTCTTTTTCATCTCAAAACGATGTCCAGGTTTTCATAAATCACTGCCATAAAACATTGCTTGACTGTGCACTATTTACCGGGAAGTAAACTCTATCCAGGCAAAAGCATACATTGCAATCGAAAAACCTCGAAAAAACCAGTAAAAATGTGAAATTTGTTACACCAGGCGTGCAAATCCGCATTTTGGCATGAAATGTGCAACTGAACAATTTGTAGATACGAAGCAGCCGCGCCGCCGACCGAGTAGATGCCAGAACTTTTGATTTCATCCACTGTACAAGCACAAAAAGAAAAAATCGAACAATATCTATCTCAGAAAGGCGCGACATAATGTATTCCCCCTGTTCCGTTCAGTCCATTACCGTTCAGTCCATGAATCGAAAGTCTCCTCTTTTCGCTTGCATACAGCAGTCAGTAAATTGCATTATCGTATTTTTGATTGTATTGATTTTGCTGCCGGGCATCTGTTTGTCCTCCTCCGCACAGAATCCGATCAATGTCGTGACGCAGCACAACGATAGTGCCCGCACAGGCGCGAACTTGAACGAAACGATCCTGACGACTGCGAATGTAAACTCGACGCAGTTCGGCAAACTCTTCACACGCGCCGTAGATGCCGAAATCTATGCTCAGCCGCTGTATGTCGCCGGTGTTGCAATCCCAGGTCAGGGCATTCACAATGTCGTGTATGCCGCCACAATGAACAATTCAGTCTACGCGTACGATGCAGACGACCCTACTGCTTCGAGTCCGCTCTGGTCTGTCAATCTGGGCGCTCCCGTCCCGGCAAAAGATGTGCAGTGTTGCTGCACCGACATCTCGACCCAGATCGGAATACTGAGTACACCCGTGATCGATCTGGCTACGGGTACGATCTACCTCGTATCGCGCAACAAGAATTCCGATGGAACTTACCACCAGTGGCTCAATGCCCTCGATATCACCACCGGCGCACAGAAGTTCACCGGTCCTACCGAGATTAAAGCGACCTATGGTACGCTGACGTTCAACCCCAAAATACAAAACCAGCGACCTGCTCTGCTGCTCGCGAATGGCATCATCTATATCGCCTGGGCATCGCACAACGACTGCGGCGCATACCATGGCTGGGTCATGGGGTACGATGCTGCCACCCTCAGCCAGGCAAGCGTTTATGTCGATACGGCGACTGGCACGAAAGGCGGCATCTGGCAGGGCGGACAGGGACCGACCGTCGATGCGAGCGGCAACGTGTATGTCGTGACCGGAAACGGCAGTTTCAATGGCGCCGGAACCACTGCCGCGACGAATCTCGGTAACAGCGTCGTCAGGCTGACCGTTCCTGCGGGTGGGGGTCTCAATATGACCGACTACTTCACGCCTTACAACTACGACACGCTCAACGCGCAGGACATGGATCTCGGATGTGGCGGTATACTCGGAATTCCCGGTACCAATCTCCTGGTCACCGGCAGCAAACAGGGCAACCTCTATCTGCTGGACTCGAACAATCTGGGGCATTTCCATGCGGGGAGCAATACGAATGCCGTGCAGACATTCGGAGCTGCCAGCGGACATATTCATGGTTCGCCAGTCTATTACAATAGTCCCGTCAACGGCGCGACGGTCTACGTATGGAGCGAGAACGACTATCTGAAAGCATTCAGTTTCAACGGCACGAGTCTCAACACTACTCCAGTCGCCTACAGCCCGATGCAGGTGCCTGCCGGAATGCCCGGCGCCTTCATGTCGATCTCCTCAAGCGGTGGCGCCTCCGACAACGGAATACTCTGGGTTTCGCATCCCTACTCGGGCAACGCCAACAACAAAGTCGTGGAGGGCATGGTACGTGCGTTCGATGCCTCGACGATCGTGACCGATTCCGGTGGCACGAAACGCCTGAAAGAACTCTGGAACAGCAAACAAAACGATACTCGCGACGCATTAGGTCGCTTCGCGAAATTCTGTTCGCCAACAATCGCCAACGGCAAGGTCTACATGGCTACCTTCGGAAAAGTCGGATCGGCACTTGGCACCGGCCAACTCGTCGTCTACGGACTACTTCCCGCCACCAAGCCTCCTGCTCCGACAAACCTGATCGCGGTGTCGGCGGATACTGCTGTTTCTCTCAGTTGGACCGGTGTTACTGGTGCGAATAGTTACAACCTGTATCGCAGCACGACAGCGGGCGGCGAGGGCGTGACAGCCTACAAGACGAGCATTGCCTCTCCCTATACCGATACCAACGTAACGAATGGAACAACCTACTACTATAGCGTCAGGGCTTCTAATTCGGATGGTGACAGCGACGACTCCAATGAAGCCAGCGCGACACCTTCGGCTGCTGCACCTTCCTCACTTACCCTTACTCCGGTCGCCGATGCCTACGTGCGTTCTGGCACCTACGCAAATACGAATTACGGCAGCTCAGGTCAGCTAGTCACCAAGAACTCGGTCGCAGGCTATACGCGCCACAGCTTCGTAAAATTCGATCTCGGAACGCTGTCAGGCAGTGTCGCGACCGCCAAACTGCGACTTTACGGCAGTCGCGCGGGTAAAAACGTCTCAGCAGAATCCTGCTATGCCGTCAGCGATACCAGCTGGACGGAAAAGGGCATCAACTGGAACAGTATGCCCGGAATGGGCGACAAACAATCGACGACCAAGATTACCTCCTCTCCGGGCTGGTACGAGTGGGACGTCAGCGCGTATCTACAGGCACAGCAGTTGGCAGGCAAGTCGCAGGTTACCCTCGCAATCACCATGGATACTGCTCCGGCGGATGGCAACACCAATGTCTTCAACTCCAAAGAAGCCACTACGAACACTCCTCAGTTAGCGCTCACACTGACTAATTCCGGTACAATCCCTGTCAAGCTAACAGCGGATACGGATGATACTCTGGTTACTCTGAACTGGACCGGGATCGCCGGGGCGACGAGTTACAACCTGTACCGCAGTACGATACCTGGGGGCGAAGGGATGACACCCTACATGAGTGGCGTCACTGCACCTTGCCCCGATGGCAGCGTTACGAACGGAACCACCTACTACTACCGCGTGACAGCAGTCAGCGGGGGCGTAGAGAGCGCACAATCGAACGAAGTAATGGCAATTCCGGCAATCCCTGTGTACCCTAACTACCTCGACTTTAACGATGCGATCGATCTGACTCTCAATGGCAAGGCGAAGCTCAACGGCACGAAGCTAGAACTGACAGATGGAGGCTTCCATGAGGCGGGCAGTGTCTTCTTCAATACGCTCACCAAAATCAAGACCTTCCACAATAGTTTCAGTTTCGTACTGACCAACCCTAAGGCAGATGGTTTCACTTTCGTTTTGCAGAACACGCAGCTCAGCGCTCTGGGCAGCAATGCGGGCGGGCTCGGTTACGGGGTCGATCCAGGCACAGGAAAGGGCGCCAGCATCGGCAAGAGCGTCGCGATCAAGTTCGACATCTACCCTAATTCCGGCACAAGCAAGAATTCGACCGGGCTCTATACCAACGGCGGTGCGCCCGGAGGTAGTCAGATTGATCTGACGGGCAAGATCGACCTCCACAGTGGTCACACGTTCAATGTCGCGATGCTTTATGACGGCACGACACTCAGCGTGACGATCACCGACGCGACGACCAATGCCACCGCGACTCAGACATATACGATCGACATTCCCGGCACAGTCGGAAGCAACAGCGCTTACGTAGGCTTTACCGGTGGAACCGGCGGGCTATCGGCCACGCAGGATATTCTGAGCTGGTCGATGTCGAAATAATACTAAAGATCGATTGCGAAATAAGGTAATCTGGTTGGCATGATTACCTTAACCAAGCTACGGCGCAAGCCGCGTCACTTCCAAAAGTTCACCGGTCTCACCCTGTGCGAGTATGACCAAGTACTCGCTCAAGTCACGCTT
>JBBQPY010000034.1:0-34572 GCA_038216735.1 Chthonomonadales bacterium | reverse complement strand
CTCGAGGACAAACCGCTCTCATCACAGGCGACCCGCGGCCTGATGATGCGACTCAATCCGCTGCTGGATATCGAGCGCGATTTGAAGCTGGGCGGGATTTTCTTCATCGAGCGCGTAGAAGTAGGAGGTGGCGAAATCACGATCTTAGGGCGTGTTACGCTGCCAGTTGTGCCCGCTCCTTCTCAATCGCATAATTCGCCGCAGACCATTCAACCAGTAAATATGCCGCGACTAGAATCAAAATAGTATCGACAGAGCAGCCGATTAGGCGTTCTGAGTAACTGCCTATATGCCATTCACTTTGGACGTTTAGCATACCGCTCTCTACGAAATGTAATGAGCCGAGAAAAGTCATGTCAGAAAATTTAAAATACACGCCTCTTTATGCCGCACATACGAAGCTCAATGCGCGAATCGTCGATTTTGCTGGATGGGCGATGCCGGTGATGTACGCAGGGATTCTCGATGAGGCACGCGCCGTGCGCACCGGCGTCGGCATCTTCGACATCAGCCACATGGGGCGCGTACAAGTCAGCGGAAACGGCGCGACTGCTTTTCTGCAGTCGATCACCTCCAATAATGTCGAAAACCTTGCCCCCCCGCAAGCGCAGTATTCGCTGCTCACCAATCCCGAAGGCGGGATTATCGATGACATTATCGTCTATCGGGAAGCTGCCGAGTCCTATTTGGTCGTGATAAATGCCAGCAATACCGACAAAGACTTGACCTGGATGCGCCAGCACGCTCCTGATGCGATCTCAATCGAAAACACCACTCTCGAGACTGCGATGATCGCCGTACAGGGTCCAGACGCACCTGCGCTGGTTGCTAAACTCGCAAACGACCCTGCACTGCTGGAATGCGCCCGCTTTTCCTACTCCACAGGTACGATCGCAGGCGCGACCGCGACATTCTGCCGGACGGGCTATACCGGTGAAGATGGGTTCGAACTCATCGTGCCAGATGAACAGGCACTCGTCGTGTGGGACGCTCTCACGGATGCAGGCGCGGTTCCCTGCGGTCTCGGAGCGCGGGATGCACTGCGTATCGAAGCTGGATATCCGCTCTACGGGCACGAGATCGACGACACGACCTCTCCCGTCGAGGCGGGTCTGATGTGGGCAGTCGATATGAACAAGCCCGACTTTATCGGCAAAGCGAAAATTGCTGCCGTTAAAGCCGCAGGAGCATCGAAACGGCTGATGGGACTGGTTTCGACCGAGCGGATTCAACCCCGTCAGGGGTATACTATTTATGTGGACGATACGGAGGTCGGCGCTGTAACAAGCGGTATTTTTTCACCGACACGCGGTCATTCGCTCGCCATGGGCTATGTCGCCGTAGCCTATGCTAAAACAGGCACTGCCGTCAGCATCGCAATCCGTGACAAGCGCTGCTCCGCAATCGTAGTACAGAAGAAGACTCTACTCACAAGCTGACTGAGTTCGTTTCAGTGCTATACGCCCGCGAAGGCGGGCTTCGTAGTGCCACACTGAGACTTGAGTCCAATATCCAATATTTTCACGACCCTTTTTCGTTCAGGAGTACGCCCGATGCCAACAATCCCCGCAGAATTGAAGTACAGCAAAACGCATGAGTGGGTGCGGATGGAAGGCGACATCGCGGTAATCGGCATCACCGACCACGCGCAGGATGAGATGGGCGACATCGTCTACCTCGACCTTCCAGAAGCAGGTCGTATGCTGCAGCATGACGCGCAGTTCGGAGAGGTCGAGTCGGTCAAAGCCGTCTCAGAACTATTCACGCCATTGTCTGGCGAAGTCATCGAAAGCAATACTGCAATCACATATTCGACTGAGACGGTGAATACTGACCCTTACGGCAGCGGCTGGCTGATCAAGGTACGCCTGGACAATCCTGCGCAGCTCGAAGAGCTAATGAACGCTGACGACTACGCGAAGTTCGCCGAAGCGGGAGGTCACTAAGGTTTGGCTTACATCAGTAATACTGCAGCCGATCGCGCCGAAATGCTGGCGGCGATCGGCGTCCACGATTTCACCGACCTGCTCGCGCCGCTTCCCGAGGCAATCCGACTCAAAGGCGATCTTCATATTCCGCCCGCGCTAGATGAAGCTGCTCTCGTCCGCCACCTCTCCAAGATAGCCGCTCGCAACACCGATCTGGAAAACAATCTCTGTTTTCTGGGCGCAGGGATCTACGACCATTTTCGCCCTGCCGTTGTCGGCGCACTCGCCGGACGCGGGGAGTTCTCGACGTCCTACACACCGTATCAACCAGAAGTCAGCCAGGGGATGCTGCAGGCGATCTACGAGTATCAGACGATGATCTGCGTGCTTACCGGCATGGACATCTCGAATGCCTCGATGTACGACGCAGCAACCGGACTCGCGGAAGCCGCCCTGATGGCGATCAGCCTGCTGGACCGGACTGAAGTCGTTGCTCTCTCCTCCATTCACCCGCACTACCGCGACGTCGTCAAAACCTATCTTGATGCGACGGGATACGAATATAAAGAAGTCGAAAGCTGCGGCAGCGCTGCAGAAGATCTGGCTGCGCTGCGAGCGGCAGTCAGCGATAAAACCGCCTGTGTGCTGATGCAGCACCCCAACTTCTTCGGCGTGCTCGAAGATGTTGGTTCGCTAGTCGATCTTGCCCATCAAAATGGCGCGCTGGCGATCACGAGCGTCGACCCGATCTCGCTCGGATTGCTGAAGCCATTGTCCGAATACGATGTCGATATCGTCGTCGGTGAAGGGCAGTCGCTCGGGAACCCGATGGCATTCGGCGGACCGCTGCTCGGCTTCTTCGCCTGCAAGAAAAAGTATATTCGCAGCTTTCCCGGCCGGATAGTCGGCGCGACCAACGATGGCGAGGGGCGGCGAGGCTATACAATGACCCTGCGAACTCGCGAGCAGGATATACGGCGCGAAAAGGCGACGAGCAATATCTGCACCAATCAGGCGCTGCTCGCTCTGTACGCTACGATCTATATGTGCGAGCTGGGGAGATCAGGTCTGCGACAGGTCGCTGATCTCAGCCTGCAGAAGGCACATTACGCACAGCGCCAGCTGACTGCGCTGCCAGGCGTGACCGCGCATCTGCCGGAGCGCCCATTCTTCAAAGAGTTCGTCGTTCATCTTCCGGTCTCGCCGCAAAAGGTCAGCCGACACCTGCTGACGCGAAACATTCTCGGCGGTCTCGGACTCGGTTCGTACTATCCCGAACTTCAGGATGCGATGCTGCTCTGCGTGACAGAGACGAAAACCAGAGAAGACATCGATGCGCTCGTCAGCGGAGTCGCGGAAGCGATCCGCGCGTAATCCCAGGGTCGAAACGCCAGTCTTTCCGGCGTTCAGCCTGACGTCCTTATCACGCGATGCAGGATAGCGCCACCTCCAGTCTCAGACCGCGCAGGCGGGCTTCACATCTCCAGACCGGGACTTTAATCCCGCGTCGCTGCGTAACTCTTGGACGGAGCTTTAGCCCCGCAGGACAATTAAAAACATATATGAAACCTGAACCATTGATATTTGAGAAGAGCCGATCCGGACGTGTCGCTGCCAGCCTGCCGCAGTGCGATGTCCCCTATACCGACGCTGCCACACTTCTTGGGGCAGATTTACTGCGTACCGATCTGCCGTTGCCAGAAGTTTCCGAGCTCGATGTCGTACGCCACTTCACGCAGTTGTCCCACCGTAACTATGCGATCGATCTCGGCATGTATCCACTCGGCTCCTGTACGATGAAATACAATCCCAAAGTAAACGAAAAAACGGCTTCCCTGCCGGGCTTTGCAAGTTTACACCCTCTGCAGCCGGAAGAGACTGCTCAGGGGGCGCTGCAGGTGATCTACGAACTGCAAATGATACTCGCTGAGATTTGTGGTATGGACGCCACGACCCTGCAGCCAGCCGCAGGAGCACATGGCGAACTGCTCTCGATGATGATGGTCAAAAAGTACCATGCCTCACGAGGCGAAGCGAACCGCGACGTTGTCGTTATACCGGACGCCGCGCATGGTACGAATCCGGCGAGCGCGGCACGCTGCGGCTTCAAAGTGAAAGGCATCCGCTCGAACGCAAAAGGCTGTGTCGATCTCGGAGAACTCGAACGCGCGCTCAACGGAAACGTTGCCGCGCTAATGCTCACCAATCCGAACACGGTCGGGCTCTTCGAGAGCGACATCCAGCAGATTTGCGAAATGGTGCATCAGGCGGGTGGACTCGTCTACTGCGACGGCGCCAATATGAACGCAATGCTCGGGTTGACACGGCCCGGAGACATGGGCTTCGACGTAATGCACTTCAACCTGCATAAGACGTTCAGCACACCTCATGGTGGCGGAGGACCCGGCTGCGGGGCTGTGAGCGTTAAGAGCTGCCTGGAGCCGTTTCTGCCGGTGCCAACCGTGAGCAAACTAGGAGGCAATGAGCCGACCTACCGTTTCAATTATGCGCGACCGCACTCCGTCGGCCGGATACATTCCTTTTATGGTGCATTTCTGATCGCCGTGCGCGCCTATACTTACATCCGCAGCCTTGGACCGGATGGTCTGCGGGGGGTAGGGGAGAATGCCGTCCTGAACGCCAACTATATTCGCGCTCGTCTTTCTGAGCATTACGAAGTCGCGTACGGCAATCAGATATGTATGCACGAAGTAGTGCTGTCCGCCAACCGCCAGAAACAGGAAAACGGGGTGCGTGCGCTCGATATCGCCAAGCGGCTGATGGACTATGGGCTGCATCCGCCGACGAACTATTTCCCGTTGATCGTTCCCGAAGCTCTGATGATCGAGCCGACCGAAACGGAGAGCAAGCAGACGATCGACAACTTCATCGATGTGATGATTCAGATCGCACAGGAAGCGCGAGAAACGCCCGATCTCGTAAAATCCGCTCCGCACAATACGATCGTATCGCGACTCGATGAAACCGCAGCTGTCAAGAATCTCGATTTACGCTATGAGCCATTGTTCGAGCCTCGCTGAATTCGGGCCGTGCACACAATACTTCCCCTCATAAGCTATCGAGAGTATGCCTGATACTATCCCTCTCTCCCGAAGTTTCGGGAGAGAGTCGGGTGTGATGGTTTCACTGAAGCGCACCTCCGATTGACAGTTCCGAGCGCGTATGTTATAATTCATCAAGAATCCTGGCTATTTGTCCGGGCGTATGTGTCTGACAAATCGAATGTTCCCTATGTCTGCTCCAACCAAACGAATCCGTGGCGCTTGCGCCGGTAAAGAGGAAGAAGAGAAATGCCGAAAAAGATACTGGCGGTAGATGACGAACGTCATATCGTGCGACTGGTGCAGGTGAATCTCGAGCGTGCAGGCTATGAAGTGGTCACAGCATTCGATGGCAAAGAGGCTCTCGAGAAAGTCGAATCAGAGCAGCCTGACCTTGTCGTACTCGACGTGATGATGCCATACATGGACGGTTTCGAGGTGCTCCAGAATCTGCGCAAAAACCAGTCGACACGCGATCTGCCCGTAATCATGCTGACTGCGAAAGCGCAGGACGCCGACGTTTTCCGGGGATGGCAAAGCGGCGTCGACTGCTACCTGACCAAGCCGTTCAATCCGATGGAATTGATCGCCTTCGTCAAGCGCATCTTCAAGTCGATGGATGGTCCCGAAGGCGGTAATGTGCTCGATCTCGGAAATGGTTGATGTTTCGGCTGATTCCTGCTGATTGCTGCTGTCAAAACCCGGCATTGCAGCCATGCGCCTGGAAGGGATACGTTCGTTGAAGAATGACAAGCGTTCCAGTCTCGTACTGTGGTCCAGTATCGCGGCAGCTGGCACCGCGGGTATCGTCGCACTCGTCGCATACGGTCGTTACCGTATGCGAGCGATCGATAACACCTCGGTTATGCTCCACCTGCGGGATGTCCAGGACGTACTCTCCGACTGTTACATGAAAATACAAGAGATCGAAAACCAGCTTCCTGACATGCGCACCGCGATGCCCGGTCATCAGAATTCCTGATCGTAATCAGGGAATCCCGCCCTTGCTCCAACTCGCCACAATGTAGCCTGGGTCAATGTCAGGCTGGAGCAGTCTGCTGACGTTCGATCACCAGCCACTCAGTGATATTAAGATCGGATTGACCGTAGGAATGCAGGTTCAGATAGCATAGCAGCGTTCATACGGAAAATGCACCTCGCGAATAATTCCCGGCAGTAACTTACACCCCCACAAGAGTCCTCTTTACTGATTCGTTACAAACTGGCCACGTCCCGATGTTGATAGACATGACATCTAACTAAACCTCGATGACTGGGAGCAGATGAAGAATCATTTTTTTGACAAGTCGCTAGCAGGACTATATGAGGCTGTCGGGGGAGTCGAGGCTTTCAGACGAATCTCCAAACGGTTCCACCACCGCATCGAACAAGACCCGGCATTAAGAGGTATCTTCCCGAAAAACATGGATTCCTTAGAGGAGCGATTAGCGCTCTATCTCACAGAACGGACGGGTGGACCTCACGATTATACCACTGCACGAGGCAAGACCAGTCTGTTTTGTCGGCATGCCCACCTCGCTATCGGAACAGCAGAGGCAGAGCTCTGGCTGAAGCATATGACGGTCTCGTTGGCAGAAGAAGGCGTTGGTCAAGAAGCCTCAACGCGACTTCTGTCGAATCTTACAGAGATCGCTGCTACACTGGCTGATCCACTGGTTCTTCAGTATCGTCTGCCGCTCGAAGCCTTGCGCTATCAGCTTGAGAAAGATCCATCGCTTGCACTTGCTAATGATCGTGGCAGGAATTTGATCTGCGCCGCCGCCATCGCCTGGGATGTTCCTCGTCTGCATCTACTGCTGGAATTCGGCGCGGATGTTGAAGCGAAAGATGTTGGCGGACACAATGCTCTCTATCGTGCCGCGAACGGTGTTGGTCGCGAGGAAGAGGGACGAGCGGCAGTGGAGCTGCTGATTCAGCATCGTGCTGTCGTAAATCAGGTCACCGGTATTGGTGGTATGTCGCCACTTCATATGTCGGCAAGGCGGGGAACCACGAAGATCGCTGAATCGCTTCTGGATGCCGGTGCAGATATCGAAGTGAAGGACAAGAATAGAGAAACACCATTGCGTCGGGCAGTGAACTGTGGACAGGAACACATGGTTTGTCTGCTTCTGAGTAGAGGTGCAAACCCTCTATCAACTGATAAGCGCGGGCGAACTCCTATGGATGCCGTAAAAAGCGAAAATATGCGGAATTTGATCGCGGCTAGAATATTTGCCCGGGACTCCTAACTCGAAAAGACGTGCGATATCTTTATCCTCGAGGCTGTTTTCTTCCGCTCCCAAGCTTCGGGAGAGGGAGTGAATGCAGCCATTCGGTCTGTCAGAGCGAATTTGAAGGCAGCGTGGCTAGTTACAAAAACAGATAACGAAAGGGTCTGAACCTGTTAAAGGTTTAGACCCTTCCTTCATTTTCTGCTTGATTTCCCTACTTGCAGACGGCCGTTGTCTCTACTCTGCCTCTTCCCAAAGGTGTAGGAATGGGAGGTTGGGGGAGAGAGGGAACAGTTACGATCACTTCGGACGAGAAAGATTTCCCGGCGGTTCAGATGTAGTACCGGAATATAGCGGCTTCCCAGTATTGCCTATAAGCACGTTGCACATTGATCCTAAGAGTCATGGTCGATTTATAGGCTGGCGGGGTCGATTGGAAAGACGATCACAATACGTGCACCACCTTCAATCCGGTTTTTATACGCAATATCGCCTCTTAGATCGTAGCGCGCAATGTTTTCGAGAAGCTCCAGACCGGTATTGGCAGCCGTGCGTGAGTCGAAGTCGGGCGCAAAGCCGGGGCCGTCATCACAAACTTCGAGTGTGGCTCTGTTGTCCGATGCGCGAAGCATCAATTCAATGTCGCCTTTACCATGCTTGACGGCATTCGAGATGAGCTCATTCGCGGCGATCATTAGTGCGGTCGCTTGCTTGGCCGGCAGAGAGAAGTCCTCGATCTGAACATTGATACGATGTACAGGCAGAGTAGATTGTAAAATTGGTAGGAACTGTTCCAGGACTGCTTTTACCGGTAAAAACGCGGCATCTCCATCTGATTTTGCCTCTTTTGTGAGGATATCGTGAATGATGCCGAGTGCCTGAATGTTCTGCTTAAGGCGCAGCAGATTTGCGACTGGAACGATATCACCGTAGGTGGATCTCTGTAGTTCAATTAAAGCCGCGACCAGCTGCAGATTGTTCTTGACTCGATGGTGCGTCTCGATCATTGCGCGTTTGAGACGGACGTTTAGCGTTTCGATCTGCTGTAGATGTTCCACTCGCTCTGCGTTGTCGTGTGCGATCGTGGAAGCGCCTACAATTTCCCCATTGGCATTATGGATTGGCGAGATGCTAACTGAAAGTGCCAGCTTTGTTCCGGACTTATGTATACGGCTGGTTTCGTAATGTTCGATACGTTCGCCCGCACTGATCTTGCGAAGAATTGTCGACAATTCTTCCGGCATGTCAGGAGGCATCATGATTGCCTTTGACCTTCCGATAATTTCCTCTGCCGCATACCCATATATGCGCTCGGCAGCAGGGTTCCAGGACATTACAATTCCATCCAGATCCTTACTGATAATTGCATCCGCTGAAGAACGGATGATCGCCTCAAGATGTGCCTGGGCTATGCCAGCGTTTCTCTGCTCGGTAATATCCTCGTGAAGCACAACTATCTCACGCATTCGCCCATGCTCATCTGTCACCGGATACATGAACGCCTGGATCCAGCGTGGAATGGCACCAGGCGTCGTACGCCCGGCAAGCGTTTGTTTAGCATCATAGAAGATGGGCGGAATCGTAACCGATTCGCCAGCGAAGGCTCGCTGGATATAAGGCATGCTTCCGTTTTCTATGAGTAGCTGATCCTGGAGTATGTTGTAATCGAGTATATCGTCAAGCTTCAGGCCCCATAGCTGTTCCCAAATCCGGTTTACCTGCAGTGTATGCCCGTCCGGGTCGAGAACTTGAATGCTCGAGGGCGATTGCTCGACCAGCAAACGGAAACTCGTTTCGGACTGGCGTAGAGCCTCCTGTGCCGCCAGTTGCGCCGTCATGTCCATATTAGTGCCAAACCACCGTGTCACGTTTCCTCCTTCATCGCGAATAGGGTTAACGTGGGCAAGGAACCATCGATAGCTGCCATCTTTGCCACGGAGCGGAAACATATCCTCCCAGGCTTCTCCCGTGTGTATATGATCGGCAAACGATTCCACAACTCGCTCGACGTGGTCGGGGTGATGAACTTTCGTCCATCCCCATATATGCAGATCATCGAGATTCATGCCTGTATAGTCCAGCCAGCGTTGATTGTACCAGAGCATTCGTCCAGATGCGTCTGCAATCCAGGCAGATTGCGCCATATTATTTGCCAGCTCACGGAATCGGTTTTCACTCTCCCGCAATGCAATCCCAGCCTGCGCTCGCTCCACTGAATCCCATGTCTGCTCGCCAACTTCACGAACCATCGCGATCTCGTCATTGGTCCACACGCGTATTTCTGAGTGAATGACATAGAAACTGGCACACCATCGCCCTCCACGCATAATAGGCACTACGATGATCGCCTTTGCTCCAATTTGGCCGAATGTCGAGTCGATTGTAAGTGCGTTCTGAGCGGTATCATCAATGCAGAGTATGCGTCCCTCCCGTACTTCGGCGAGTGAGCGTCGACCGAGAGCATGCGCGGACATCAGTCCTGAAAGTGGCGCCAGGGCGCCATCTGTCCACGAAATGTCGAATGCCATCGTATCGTCATCTGCCAATTCAAAGAAACCAACGCGATTTACGCCCAGGTGCTGACCTATCTCTTCTGCGGCGGCAGCCATGATTTTCTTCGGATCGTTCGTCTCACGCTGCCCCTGCATCAGCCGCAGGATCAGAGCCTGACGGGAGGAACTCGCGCGGATTGCCTGTTCTCCCTGCCAACGCGCTGTCCGATCCACACCATGGACAAGAATGCCCGATACGGAGCCATCATCCTCGATCAGCGGTTGATAGGCGAAGTCGAGATAGCGTTCCTGTGGGGGGGTAACGGGATCGTATTGCAAAATGACACGCTGATTCGTGCCGAAGAAAGGCTCTCCGGTACGATATACCTCATCAAGCACCTCGAAGAAACCCTGCCCTTCGATGTCCGGGAAAGCTTCGCGGATTGATTTCCCGATCAGATCACGATGTCCTGCGAGTTGATAGTAGTGGGGGTTGGCGAACTCGAAAATATGTTCAGGTCCGCGCAGTACCGCCATCAGAGCAGGCGCTTGCTTGAAAAGCGTTAGCAGACGAGCACGTTCTCGTTCGAGCGTCTTCGTGAGGGCTGCTCGTTCTTTTTGTTCACTATGACGATTGCTTATATCGCGTGTTGAACCCGCTATGATTTCGACCGCACCTTCAGCGTCGAGAACAGGGACGAAAATATACTCGTAGTAACCAGAAGTTCCTGCTGCACCAGTATAAGGGGTTTCGTCACGCAGCATCAGCCCGGTATCGAAAACCGTTTGTATTTGCTGATGCAGGCGCGTTGCAAGTTCATGCGGATAGTTGAGGTCGAAAAAAGTTTTGCCGACTGCCTCTTCGAGCGTGAGATTCCAAAGGTTTAGTAGCGCTTTATTGGCATACGTGAGTCGCCCGTCGCGGTCAATAATATAAGTGAAATCAGTGATGGATGAAAGAACGGTATCGAAAAGTCGCGTCTGTTGATCGACGCCATGACGGTCTACAGCCAGTATGATTGCCTGTTCGGTTAATTCCCGTTGAAAGGTCGTCAGCGACTGTTCGTAGTTGTCCTTTTCCGCCAGAAGACTTCGTAATTGAAGGTTCTCTTCTCGTATCCGATTTAGTTCTTTATGTCCGGCGCTGATTGTCATCATAGTGGATCGTGGGACTTTCATTGGGAAACGAATCGTGATATCAAGCCGTAGTTTGACAGGTAGGTTCAGCTAATGATTTATAGAAAGCTGAGACGCCTTTGAAATGACGCAATCCTTGGATATCGCCTTTTGACCGACCTCTGCCAACAAAACAGCGGATATTTGTGCAAAATCCATCTTGCCGCAAATAGCATCTGCGCCAGCCTGCATCAGCTTTGCATTGCCATCAGCGTGGGAGGAAGCAGCAATGATCACAGGGCGAACGGCCAATGCATCGATTAATGGAAACAACTCTGTCCCTTTGCCATCATCGAGGTCATAATCCAGTAGAACTGCATCAAAACGATTGGACATGAGCGTGAGTTTGGCTGCAACAAGGGACGGAAATACCATCACGATATGCGCGGATAGAAACTTCTCTAATGAGTAATGCACGAACTTGGAATTGTTTTCGACCCACAAGATTTCCATGATATCCATCCGATTGATATGTTAAATGATTAACGTCCGATAATACTAAGTATGCTTATAATGGCGGTGGGGGACAGAAAAAAGAAGTTCCGTTGGCACCAACGGAACTTCTTTTTGACATTATAACATCGCAGCAGTTATTGTGGAGCAATTTGTGGTCTCCATTACGGTATCTGCGTTGATTCTAGAACACTTTCAGCAACATAGATTGGCGCACGGAAACGTATCGCCATCGCAAGCGCATCACTGGGACGCGAATCTATATCCTGACTGATCCCATTGGTAACAATGGAAATCTTAGCGTAAAAAGTGTCCTGCCACAGGTCATCGATTGTGATTCGTTCGACGGATGCTCCTGTGCGTTCCATCACCGTTTTCATTAAATCGTGGGTAAATGGTCGATCCGGCGTCTCGTTACCAATCGCCATCGAGATTGCATAAGCCACATCGCGCTTGACAAAGATCTTGAACTCGCGACCAATATTGTCGCGCAGCAGAATGAAAATGGTGCTTTCATTGCCATGTCCATTATCGATCTCGTAGACATTTACGACACGAACTTCTTTTTCATTCAGCGAACGATCCGGGCGGCGTTCCGGCTCGGACGATCGCTCTGAAGACGCCCGATCGTCGTCATCGGGTCGCCAGTCACCGAATATATCTTTGAAATCGCTGCCCACCGTTTGCCTCCGTAGAATGGTGCTTGAAGGACGGAAACCTATAAGAGAAAGACGAATCAATCACCGTCGCTCTTGATCGTTCGTTCGACCATCGTTAGAAATTCTTTGTTAGATTTGGTGTGCTGCAGTCTGTCTTTGAGCAGCTCAGTGGCTTCGTGAGGATCTAGCCCATGGAGCAGACGTCGCAGCTTGACGATTTGTTTATACGTCTCCTCATCATAGAGAAGCTCGTCTTTTCGTGTGCCAGACTTGAGTGATATCGCCGGGAAGATGCGCTTATCCGCCATACTTCGGTCGAGTTCGACCTCCATATTTCCTGTACCCTTATATTCTTCGAATATCAAATCATCCATTCGGCTGCCCGTTTCGACGAGCGTCGTTGCCAGAATGGTCAGACTTCCGCCCTCTTCTATGTTACGGGCAGCTCCGAAAAATCGTTTCGGACGATACAGCGCAGCCGGGTCGAGACCTCCCGCAAGCGTACGCCCACTTGGGTTCACTGTCAGGTTCGAGGCACGGGTATAGCGCGTCAGGCTGTCCATCAGAACGACGACATCACGACGGCTTTCTGCCAGGCGCTTGGCCTGCTCGAGCACCATATCCGCAACGCGCATGTGGTTTTCGGGCGTTTCATCGAATGTAGAGCTGATGACCTCGCCTTTGACCGAGCGTCGAATATCGGTGACTTCTTCCGGACGCTCATCGATAAGCAGCACGATCAGGATGCATTCCGGATGGTTGATGGCGACGGCATTGGCGATCGTCTTGAGGATTGTGGTCTTACCGGCTTTGGGCTGAGCGACGATCATGCCGCGCTGACCTTTGCCGATCGGACAGATGATGTCGATAATGCGACCGGTCATCTCGGTACGCGTTGTTTCCAGTGTGAGCCTATCTTCAGGGTAGATCGGCGTAAGATCGTCAAAACTGACTCGATTGCGCGCGACATCAGGGTCAACGCCGTTTACGCCTTCGACGCGCAACAGACCGAAATACTTCTCCGAGTCCTTGGGTGGACGCACCTGACCGGCCACTTCATCGCCAGTCTTGAGCGCGAATCGCTTGATCTGCGTCTGCGAAACATAGATGTCTTCTGCATTCGGGGAGAAATTGCTGCGTCGCAGGAAGCCCCAACCATCGGGAAGTATCTCCAGAATGCCTTTCGCATGAATCATGCTGTTGCGCTCTGTATGCACCTGAAGAATTCGACCGATCAGCTCGTCCTTACGGATCGGGGAAGACGATGGCGGGACGCCCAGGTCTTTGGCAATATCGTGCAGATCGTTGATACTTTTATTTTCTAATTCAGATAGATTGAAACTGACAATGTCTTCCATTCAGATGGGTACCTCGTTGGGAACAGATATTCTACCCGAAAGCAGATGTACGCGCGCTGCAGAATCACGAGAAAGTATGGCTGCGGGTTAGATGGGTTAGAGAGGATGAAGTCGTTGACTCCGGCACGGCGATAGACCGAACCAAAGATCGCAATAACTATTTTCTGGAATCAAATCGCGCAGAATGCGAAAGAAAACTGCCCTAATATGTGTCTACGAATATGGTGAATGCGCACCGGATTCAGCGGCGCAGAAAAATGGACAGCACACAAAGAAAGGGTGCGTTGACTGGTACGGAAACTGGATAATATCGGAAGCAACCGGGCAGAAATGCTTCTGTGTGGTAGTTGCTGGAGAAAGGGGATCGTGCGCAGAACGGAATACAAGCCGCCCAAACTTATCGAAACGTTGGAGCTTATTATATTATAGCATATACGCAGGATTTATGTAGGGCAATGTCGAGCGGTTTATACAATTACTCTGCATTCTCGACTAAAACATCCTCTCCGGTAAAATTGACGACTCCAACATAAGGAAGGTTCCGATATCGCTCGGCGTAGTCCATGCCGTATCCCACGACGAATTGGTCCGGTATTACGAAGCCCCTGTACCCTATCTCGATTTCCACTCGACGGCGCGATGGTTTGTCGAGGAGAACACAGACTGTCACGCTGCGCGCATGCCTTGCGCGCAGCGTTTCGACCAGGTAACTGAAACGGAGCGTCAAGCCCGTATCGAGAATATCCTCGACGATCAGAACATCTTTCCCGGCAACTGGCGCTTCGAGATCCTTCAACACGCGCACTTCGCCAGAACTCTGAGTTGCGGCGCCGTAGGAAGACACTGCCACGAAATCAAACTCGACAGGGCGTTCGATTTTCCTGATCAAATCTGCCAGGAAGATCGCTGCGCCTTTCAGAACTCCTATCAAAAGAAGGGGTTGGGTCGGGTCGGGGTAATCATCGGAAATAGCGGCAGCAATCTCCCCCACCCGCTCAGCGAGTTGCTCCGCCGAGAGCAGTGCGACGACCTCATGTGGAGGGAGGGCAGGAAGCTGATACGCATCGTGATTGGAACCAACGTTTGCATCTACCATCGATTGGAAACCCACAGTTCTCTGCATCCAACTGAAACCGGTACTGCTTTCTTCACCCTATTCCCACTCGATGGGGGCGGGAGGCTTGGAGCTGATATCATAAACGACTCGGTTGACGCCAGCAACCTCGTTGACGATTCGGCTGCTGACACGCTCGAGCACCTCATACGGAATTCTCGCCCACGAAGCCGTCATAAAATCTTCCGTCGTCACCGCCCGGAGTATAATCGGATTCGCATAGGTCCGCTGATCGCCCATGACTCCAACGCTTTTGATTGGGGCAAGCACCGCGAGCGCCTGACTCAGGCTTCGATACAGTCCTGCCGTACGCAGCTCCTCGATGAAGATTGCATCCGCCTCCTGAAGCACTGCGACGCGCTCAGCGCTGACTTCCCCAAGAATACGAATCGCCAGGCCGGGCCCGGGGAAGGGATGCCGCCAGACGATCGTTTCCGGCAAACCGAGCTCTGCAGCGACCGCGCGCGCTTCGTCCTTAAAGAGCTCGCGAAGCGGTTCGATCACGCGCAGCGTCATGTCCTCGGGCAGCCCGCCAACATTGTGATGCGTTTTGATCGTGACGGCATGAGGGCTGCCTCCGCTCTCGATCACGTCCGGGTAAAGCGTGCCCTGCGCGAGAAAGCGAACACCGGTGAGATTATCGGCATGGTCTTCGAATACGCGCACGAACTCAGTTCCAATGATCTTTCGCTTCTGCTCAGGATCAGTCACGCCTTGCAGCTTGGTGAGAAATCGCTCGCGGGCATCGACATAGATGAGCGTGATGCCAAACGAAGCGGCAAAATCGTCGCGTACCTGCTCAGCCTCTCCTTTACGCAGCAAGCCGTGATCGACAAATATACAGGTCAGCTGGCTGCCGATCGCGCGCTGCAAGAGCGCGGCCACACAGCAGCTGTCGATGCCGCCCGACACGCCGCAGACAACCCCCGCTGAGCCGACAGTCGCGCGTACCTTCGCGATCGCCTCTTCGATGAAGCTGGAGGGTGTCCATGTGCCGGAGCAACCACAGGGACCAGTCAGAAATGCGCGAATCAAGTCCGTGCCAAAAGGGGTGTGCGCGACTTCGGGATGAAACTGTACGCCATACAAATTTCGCGCCAGATCGACCATCGCGGCAATCGGAGCGCTCTCGGTCGTCGCTGCCACGACAAAACCGGCGGGTGGCATGAGCACTTTATCGCCATGACTCATCCAGCATGGCGCCGTATCTCCAACACCGCCGATGCCCAGGAAAAGCGGGTCGGGATCGAGAATCTCCAGTTCTGCCTGACCATATTCGCGACGGTCTGAAGGACGCACCTCCCCGCCAAGTTGATATGCCATCAACTGCTGACCATAACAGATGCCGAGGATCGGTATCCCTATCGCATAGATTCCCGGGTCTGCGCGGGGGGCGCCCTCATCATAAACGCTCGCCGGTCCGCCTGAGAATATGATTCCGGACGGCTTCCGACGCGCAATTTCCGATGCAGAAATATCGAAGCGAACGATCTCGCAATAGACATTGCACTCACGTACTCGTCGTGCGATAAGCTGTGTGTACTGAGCCCCGAAATCGAGAATCAGAACGGTTTCGCGGAGAAGAACGGACGGTTGTGCGGTATCGGCAGGATGGTTCATGAGATGTATAACTGAAACGGTTGTTGCGTTGACTCGAGAAGGAAAAGAATGGCGATTTCGGCGATAGTAAAAAAATAAGCCCGGGAAATCGAGATGGATTGACTGGTTTTGCCGTGCGAGCAAATCGAGTGCGGTGGAGCGCGCGAAGACCTCGGAACCTAATTTCATTCGATCTCCTTCGATGTCCGAGTGAGATACAGAAAGGGTCGAATGACTAATGTCGAAGGAAGGTGACGCAGGGGAACATTTATAGTATGACGCTATCCGCTTGAATTGTCAAGCTCGGTCGATAGAAGGGTAAAAAACTTCGATTTGAGTGAGGGGATCGGGTCTTGAAGCCTCGATCCACTCACTTTATAGATGCATCAGCTGATTTCTACGCTCATATCGAAACTCAGTATCGGGAAGAGTCGCTGTCGATATCTTCGTCCAACTCGGACTCTGCAGGCGTTTCTTCCGCTTCCATCCGTTCGATAAGCACAACGTCACGCGGGGAGCTATCTTCCAGTTTTGTCTGCGGTGTATCGAGCCACTCCAGATACTCCGCCATCAGTTCGCCACGAATCGTTTCGAAATCGAGGCACTGTAGCAGCAACTCTTCCCGGCTGCGCTGCCAGAGCCGATTCGCCTCCTCTTGCAAGGTGGCCTCGCGCCAGCCCATCACCAGATTCCAGGTTAGTCCGCTTCCCATTTCGCGGGGCAGCCAGAGGCAGCGGACATCGAGATCGTCCTCCAGTTGATCGCACCACTCCTTGAAACCGATTTTCCAGGCTGCTTCATCCTCACTGCTCAGCTTGTGGTAGTCGTGTCGGCGTTTGGCGAAGCGATCTTCATCTGCAAGTATCGCTGGCAGCCAGTCCGCGATCAGTTCGTGGTTGGCTTTCTCGAGATAGCCAAAAAAGCGCTGCAGTGAGGCTGGGAGGCGCAATTCGGTCTCTTCGTCAGCCTGCGCTTTACGAATATAATGACTATATATGAACCAGCGTAATTCGAACTCGTTGATCTGCGCCACCGATTTATGCTGGCTGTTCGCAAGATAATCGATTAGCATTTCAGCATTGAAACAGTCCTGCTGCACGGTGCGCGTCGGAAGCCCGAGGCTATCCTCTGCCCACTGCATATAGCCATCTAGCTGTTCGTATCCCAGATCGAGCAGAGCCTGCGTGTCAGCCTCCGACCCCGAATCGCCATCCTGCGAATCATTCGTACCGTTTTTAAAACCGGTGTCGAAGTCATCTTCGTAAAAGCTTTCTTTGTAGTTCTCATTCATCTATGGCTTCGTACCTTACCCTCTCTGCGCACACACTTCCACCCTCGCAAGGCTGATCAGTACGCGTCAAATCAATGTTCATGATACAATGGTTATAACCCGATATCAGCCATATTGCAAGCGACTCATATTGCTTCCCAAGCCCGCATGTGACGTACGCATGCCGCTATGGCTCAACGAGGCAATGAGGCTGCCTGAACTGCTGACAGGAACACAAGACAGAATAGGAACAAGATGCCGAGCAGCAGCAACGTCGCCGAGGATCGGTAGCGTTGTGGGAAAACAGATCTCCATCCCATCACAAACAGCAGCGAAATCGGCAGCATAGCAGGATAGAGGTACCGTGCCTGCGTCTGAAAATAGGTCGAGACGAAGGCAATAAAGGCGATCAGAACGATCCCGATGCTGACGAATAGTAGCCATACCACTCTGAGTTGTGCTGGAGTGAGCTGGCTGGAACGAGCCAGATGAAGTTTTCCCAATCCGACCGCAGCGACTGCGGTGAGGACCCCTGCCAGCTGATAGATCGGCGAGGGCAGCCATACAGGTAATCCGCTCGTCGCCGTTCCGCGAGTGCCATAGGCTGCCCAGAAGCTCTGGAACGTCCACTGTACAATCAGCAGCCAGTAGCCGAGCCATCCCTCGGCTGGCAGCGGGAGTATTCTTCCCGTTGCCACGGCTGATGCCTGAGCGGTGGAGCCGAAAGCCTGCTCAAAAACCTTCATCGGCAATGGCTGACCATACAACTTTATATTGTGCAGGAACCACCATCCTCCGATCAAAGCCGCGACACCAAGAGCGATCCCCACGCCTCGCAGCAGGGAACTCCACGTTTCGCCCTCTCCCTTCGCATCTCTACGAAGCATGAGCAGAAAAGTGAACGCGGCGATCGGCAGCAGCAACAGCCCTGTCGCCTTGGTAAGTATCGCCGCGCCGATGGTGACACCCAGCAGCAGACATCGACCGTTTGTCATTCCACGCAGCAGCATTGTGATCAAAAGCAGCAGTGCCGCGCTGAAGCACACCTCCAGTAACGGATCATTATTGACAGTCGACGTAATTGCAATATGCGAAGGGACTAAAGAAGCGAAACATGCAGCGGTCACGCCGACAAGTTGATCATAGGGAAAGAGCACTCGACCCGCTCCATATATCAATAATAGACAGCACATTCCGCACACGATCGATACCAGCCGCATTGCGTGAGTTCCGCTGGGTGCGAGAGGGGCAGCGATCAGATAGTAAAGTGGCGGCTGATGCCACTCGTAGGAGTGTCCGGTCTGGTCCATCACAGCATCCTCGCGCGTCGGCATATGGCGATTCGCGAGCGAGAGGGCATAGCGAACATGAGCATCTTCATCCGGCGCATTCTGGTATCCGGTCTGACCGATGGGCACCAGATTCGCGTGCATAAGCGCGAGTACGAGGTAGACAATCAGCACGATCGGAAGCATCAATTTCCAACCGCTGGCAAGAGTACCGCTTTGTACTGGAAGTGGCGAGAGCGGCGGCCCGGGAGCGCTCGAAACGGCATATGGTTTAGCCTTAGACTGTTTCTCTCGCTTCACAAAGCCAGTCCCCGGATCACAGAAGTTGATTTATGGAAAATGTTCATGTGCAGCAAATCCTTAACTTCATCAAAGAATGCATCTGCTCGCTCTGGTTCAGCTGCAGAGCAAGCAGTTCCTCTATCGATAAGCCGGATAGGTTGTCCATAGTTGGGAATGTCAATATATCGTAATACTCTATAGTAAATGATGAATCACTCCCCTAATGGCGATTTAGCCACTCTCGCCGAGACGCAAAACGACACATCCATGAATGGCGACAACGGGAACCCATATCCTACGCTGGATAGCATCGCCAATGAGCGATCGCCAGGGAGAACTGCCGCTGGATGGATACCAGGTTCGCAGCACACTGTTCACCGTGTCGAGGTCATCCGGTACCGGCTGTCGCGTCGAGTTCATTGGTGACCACTTCAAATTCAGCAGCGCATACTGGTAGCCTTTCGCGCGCAGCCATTCGGTAAGAGCGACACCGTCGATGAGCTTACCATAAGGAATGTAACTGGAGTGTTCTCCATTACCCCACAAATACGGTCTATCCAGATAAAAGCCGCGAACGTCTTCATAGAGCACGACTCCGTCGGTCGCTATCGTGTTGGTATTAAGCCAGACTTCGGCGTCATAAATGTCGAGGCGTTTGCTGAGTGATTGCGTTCGCGCTTCGTCGTTTGTAAGGAATGGCAGCGTCTCCGGTATATTCAGGGCCGAAGGCAGCATTCCCTTAAACAGCGGCTGCGGCGGTCGATCCGGTAAAGCCGCATCTGTTCTCGGTTCGGTGGCAGCACGGATCGTCAGATCGCGCGCGTCGCTTCCACCCGTCGGCAAAATAAACAGTATCGCGAGCGTCATCGCTGTCTGACCCGCCAGTGCAAGGCAGACTAAGGTTCTTAGCAGTGCGTTAAGAGAGGCATTTGTGCGCGGACCATCTCGACTCGGATCGCTCCTCAGTACCTGGGCGACGGCATATCCCCCACTCAGGGCCAGCAGCGGCAGGATAGCAATCAGATAGCGCCCGACCTGCGAGATGAAGAACCAGCCAACGATCTGCACTGCGCCGAGCACAAACAGCGCATTCGCAATTCGAGCACGATGTTTGACGAACGGCAAGAGCAAACAGAAGGCCGCATAGAGTCCGCCGATAGAGGCCGTCGAAGCGCGCTCGCCAGCATTGAAATAGACGTCGGAATTCGTCAGGACACGCCAGGGGGTCTTGACGAGATTCAGGGCTGAACTCGGGTTCATGATTCTATGCGGATCGCCGAAACTCTGCTGCTCTGCGGTATAGAGGGCGGCGCGATCGGCACTCCAGTACTTGCTGTTCTTGAACACTGACGAAGCAAACGGATAGACCGGATTGTGCGTCACGATAATATTTTTGAGATACCAGGGAGAAGCAACTGCAAGGCAGCATCCGACATAGACTGCTACCCCACGCCAGGGGACACGCCCTATCAGGAGCAAAGCAGCGGTCAAAGCCATCGGTATAAGAGCGAGATATTTTGTGCCGAGCGCTGCACCGATCAGCAGGCCACAAAGTATAAGCCATCCGGCATGGTCGGTATTGTTGTTAGCAGTGTTTAATCTCTCCTCGCCAGATAGAGGGAACGGTTCTGATTTGCTTCGATAACGTTCGACGGCGCTGATCGCGGCGAATGCGGCAAGCGTCGTATACAAGCCCAGCCCGATATCGATATATGCGACGGTCGCTTCCCAGAATACGAGCGGCGTTGTCGCGAACACGAGGGCTCCTACATGACCCGAAACTCGCCCCAGCATTCGAGAAGCGAAGGCAATGAGCCCGAGTACGGTAAGGATTGCGGTCGTCAGATGAAACATATTGGCGAGCGTGTAGCCATCATAGAGCAGACCGACCGTATAGAGCATCTCCATCAAAAAGGGAAAATTGCTGTGATGCTCGGTTGGAAGGCTGAAAATCCGATGGTTTTGCAGGAACACTTTCGGATCGGCAAGGTGGTATGAGACTACGTCCCATTCGATCGCGCCGGGCGGTCTAAAGCACGCAATCAGCGCGAGTAATCCGAACAGCAGCAGTGTTACGATGGAAAATGAACAGACCGCGCGTTCGAGACGGCTTTCTTCAGATTTGGAGGCGGAATCCGCTGACGAATCCGGCGGTGTCACTGACCGGACTGATCGTATAAAGCTTAAGAAATCTAGATAATTTGCCTTCGTCCCGCGGAGACCCACGATCGCAAGCAACATCCACAAGACAGTCACCGCGAAGAACGTCAACTGCCCGCAAAGCCCGATCACATAAACGCCATACGCAGCCAACACCAGCCCGATCGAGGTGGAGTAAACGAAAGCTTCGAGCCGCCTGCCTGGCAGCGCAATGAGACGATCCACTAGCATCCGACCTATTCCAGACGCTGTAAAAACAAAGATCAGCAGGAGGATCAGCGCTTTCATCGTGTCACCGGGGCAGGCAGCGGCAATATGGTGGCGCTCATTTGCAGCGCAATTCGCTGGCTACCGTCGGCCACCTCCGAGGAGGAACTCGAGATGCTGACGTGTGCCCCTGCAGCTCGAGCTACAGTTACGACTCCGAGGTATTTGCCGTGCGAACCAGCCTGGACAATAAGCGTGCGCTCCACATGCTCGCCCTTTTCCAGCAGCACGTGAGAATGCCCGCCAATGAGCAGATCGATCTCCTGTGTGCGCTCTGCGAGGAGACGATCTTGAGCGATGCCGATATGCGTAAGGGCGATGAGCAGATCAGGCGCGTAAGCGGCGCGGAGTTCGGCAGCGAGACGGATTCCGACAGCCACTGGATCATCGAACACGTAGGCTGAGACTTTACGAACGAGCATTCTGCGCGTTATCATCGGCACGGTTACGCCGAAAATGACAACACGCCCGAAACCCGGCACTTCGCGGACGATATGAGCGGTAACCGGAGGGTCATGCGTGCCAGAGCGAGTGTCATTCCTATCCACAGCGGTCCCGAAAGTTCCCTTGACAACCTCGGTTTGCTGTGTTGTGCCCTGGTTGGTTGTAGATCGATCTCGACTGGATTTGTTAGGATTTACGTTTGTGGATACTATGTTTCCTGATAGTATCGGAAAACGAGCATTCGAAAGCTTGCTATGAAAACCGACCCTTGTAAGATGAAAATCTCGATTGCCGACCGTCATCGCATCGTAGCCCGTCTCGCTCATCAGCGTCAATATAGGTTCGCCATCAGGGTGATAGGTGATATTTCCAGCCGAGACGGCATCGCCTGCATCGAGCAGCAACGTACACGCACCGGCTTTCTCTCGCTCGGAGCGGATAAAGGCGGCTTGATTGGGCGCAAGCTTATTATGGAAATCGTTTGTATGAAAGATCGTCAACATTACGTGGCTGAAAAATTCCTATTGTCCAGGCGGGGCAGTGTCGCCGTTTGCAAGCGAAATCAAATACTCTTTGAGACAGCGATCCCGCATTCCATGTGCTTCGAGCAGCAGCATACAGACTTCTCGGACGGCACCCCTGCCCCCCGGCAGGCTTGTCACGTAGTCAGCCGCTGATTTTACCTCGTCAGCGGCATTGGAAACTGCAATTCGCACCCCTACTGCCTCGAAGGCTGGCAGATCATTCCAGTCGTCCCCGATGTAAGCAGCCTGGGCTGCCATAAGACTATTCTTCTGCAGGAAGGTTTCCAGCGCGTGCCGCTTATCGCGAACGCCCTGCAGTAGATTTTCGATGCCGAGTTCTGACGCGCGACGCACGACGGCTTTACTGGCACGCCCGGAAATCCAAACGATGTGAAAGCCCATCCGTTTCAAAAGCACGAGCCCAAGTCCATCGGAAACGTGAAAGCTTTTTTGCTCAGTGCCACTTTCCGCTTCAATGTTCGCTTTAATATCTCCGTTATTTTCATGGGCATTCAAACCCGCGCTCGATGTATCGCGACCGCTCGAATTATGTAGAATGATGGTCCCATCAGTCAGAACCCCATCAATGTCCATTGCAAAACAAACAACGTCCGATAATGTTTCTAGGAGATGACTTTTAAGCATAAAGTTGGTAGTCGGTTCATGCATTCTTTGGTTAGTGCCCCTACTCTTCTCTGCAATCAGCCGCTCATCCGTCACTCTGCTCAACGGGAATGCGAGGGCAACGTTATTGCCTACATCTCGTTCACTGCCTTTGCTTCAGGGCAGTAAGTCTGAGTTTGAGAGGTTTCGCGGGAAGGAATTCGCTCGACAAAACACGAAAGTCACCCACAAGATTGTGCTGTAACCGTTCTTATCACGGTATTTGCCATGCGGCAACCCGATGAACGACCCCACCATACCAAATACGAAAACGGACAAGAAAATCGCTTCTCATTTCCACATCTGGAATGAAATCCCCTGCAGGGTTATTCTGGCGATGCGCAACTGCTGCCTCCACATGCTGTTCGTTCCTTCGTTGTCGAGCCGGGACGATGCTGCGGGAGGATTGCGATAACGACACCTACCTCTCAGCGCAGTCGGCCTCAGTTGCGCCTCCTTTCACTCTTCTACTGGATGCCTCTGCCAATCTGGATGACAGTGATTTTCCTTGCGTCGACTAGCCTCGGCGCAAGCGAAGTCTCCCTCGCGCTCGTGACAAAAGTTGCGCACTTTCTGATTCCGGACCAGTTCGACCTGCTCGACAGTTCTGGACTGGGAAAGCTCAATTTCATAGTTCGTAAATGTGCGCACATCTCCGAGTATGCCATTTTGACCCTGATCCTGGTTCGTGCCCTTCAGTTCGGTGCCAAACAGCTTCGACCGAAGTCGATTGTGGTCGCGCTCGTCGTCAGTTTCCTGTTTGCCTGCACGGATGAATGGCACCAGAGTTTCGTGCCGGGACGTACTCCGGCAATTCGGGATGTCTTCATCGATTCTGTCGGCGCGACATTGGTTACGATTGGAGTTATTGTCTGGTACGCTTTGAAACGGCTGGAACTTCGCCTGTGGCGTCAGAGCGATCCGTGAGCATTACTCAACCTTCCTGCCCGGATAACACCTTCGCAGCACACAAATCCTGTCGCAATTTTTCTGCCCTGAATTGGCTTGCACGCTCGCACTCGCTGTGCTATACTAGGCAGGGGACAGGCAACAAAAGCGCTTTGCATCCCTTCGTCAGGGGCACTATTCGACATGGATACACTCTGCTCTCTGAGTGCTCAATCGAAGCATTGAAGTGAGGAATAAGGCGGCTAGTCGAGCGGCATCTACGATCCGATAATCCGAATTCGACATTGATCAGCATTGACCGAACGGTAAATCGATCGGCTGATCGATCCAGTAACCCAATGAACGATCCATCTGCTGACCCATTAATTGTGATCCTCGGGCAAACGGCGACTGGCAAAACGGGGTGTGCGATTTCGCTGGCAGAGAGAATTGGCGGGGAAATTATCAACTCGGATTCGATGCAGGTGTACCGGGGACTGGATATTGGGACGGCGAAACCAGATGCGGCGGCGCGACGTCGAGTGCCGTTTCATCTGGTGGATATTATCGACCCCGATGCACCCTTCAACGCATCCCATTGGAAGGCGCTCGCAGAAGCGACCATCCAAGATATTCTGGCCCGCGGCAAACGACCGATCGTCTGCGGCGGCACGGGTATGTATATCAAAGCGCTGCTCGAAGGTTGGACGCTTGCCGGAATTCCAGCCGATGAGAAAGTGCGTGCGCGACTTCAGTTCGATCTGGATCGGTATGGGGCAAATGCTCTTCATGCCCGGTTATTGGAGATCGATCCAACAACTGCGCAACGTCTTCATCCCAACGACGCGGTTCGCATCTGTCGCGCTCTCGAGGTATTTCAGGTCAGTGGCAGGACGATAGCAGAGGTTCAGCAGGATGACCAGAAGAGCAGAAATCCGATTGCTTCCATTGAACTCGGACTCACAATGCCGCGCCCTGACCTTTACGAACGCATCGATCGACGTGTAGATGAGATGCTTGCCTGCGGACTCGAGCAGGAAGTGCGCGGGTTGCTTGCGCGTGGTTATTCACCGGAATTGCCGCCAATGAAGAGCCTTGGCTATCGAGAATTTACTGCTTATATTTCAGGCGAGCAGGATCACGATAACGTTGGAATTTCGTATTCAAATACCGTCGCGCTGATTAAACAAAATACACGCCGTTTCGCAAAGCGGCAGCAGACTTGGTTCGGAGTTGACCCTAATATCCGGTGGTTTGATGTGTCGGGGCTTTCGCATGAAGAGATTGCAGTTGCGATGCTTCCGCTTATTTTGCCTGTTTCTCCAAGAGTTTCCTGATTCGCTAGGTGCAGCCGAACATGCAATGGCTGTGGATACGTCCGAAGAGCAATTAACACTCTTTGTAAGCATAAACGTACGGGTTAGCCACACGATCGAGGTTCACTGAGTATGTCTGGAATCGCATAGCAGTCGGGTAGAACTGTGATACAGAGAAGCGGGGTGTGATGTGCTCGACGGTGCCCCTCTTTCATTTTATTTCCCCTGAAATTTTACAGGGAACGGAGAATCAAAGATGAATAAACCGCAGTTGAACCTCCAGGATATTTTTCTCAATCAGGTACGCAAAGAGAATATCGGTGTTACCATTTATCTGATCGGCGGAGTGCAGCTTCGAGGAATGGTCCGCGGCTTCGACGCCTTTACGATACTCCTCGATTCGGTCGGCAAACCCACACAGTTGGTCTACAAGCATGCGGTAACATCCATTGTGCCATCTCGCCCGGTCTCCAATTTCTATCAGGATACGCATCGGGAGCCAGCTGGGGAACGCACTGAGCGTGAAACACGCGAGCCACGCGAATCCCGGCCCGTCCCCAGCGAAGGTTGAATATAGAAGTTGAATGGGATCGCAGCATCGCCCTGCATGGATTCGAAATTGCAGGCTCTAAAGGAGTAGTTGGGTGAACTTCACCAAGATGCAGGGTGTAGGTAATGATTTCATCGTTGTCAACACACTAGAGGTAACGCTTCCGGAAGAGAAGTTACCGGAAATCAGTCGTAAGGTAAATGATCGGAAGTTCGGCATTGGTGGCGACGGACTGATTCTGGTTTTGCCGTCCAAAATCGCCGACTTCAAGATGCGCATGTTCAATCCGGACGGCAGTGAGTCGGAGATGTGTGGAAATGGCATTCGCTGCTTCGCCAAATACGTCTTCGATCGCAAACTATATCCTGAAACTCAGATGAAGGTTGATACGCTCGCCGGTGTAAAGAACCTTCGTCTTAAGCTGCTGGGTGGCAAAGTGGAGTCGGTGCGAGTCGATATGGGGCAGCCCCGCCTGTTGCGGTCGGAAATCCCGATGCGCCAGACCGATGGTTCGCGAGCGGATGAGCAGGGACGAACGCTCAGCGATGGCAGAGTGATCGAGCAGACGCGGACGACGCCTGACAGCCGCGTGATCAATGAGGTGATTAAAGTCGATGGAACGCGATTCGAAATCACCGCGGTCTCGATGGGCAATCCACATGTGATCGTGTTCGAAGACAAGCTCGAGAACTTTCCGGTCGCTCGCTATGGCCCACTAATCGAAACGCACAAAGTGTTCCCCGAGCGAACCAACGTGCATTTCGTCAAAGTGATCGGATCTGCTGAAATTAGGATACGCACATGGGAGCGAGGAGCGGGCGAAACGCTCGCCTGTGGCACCGGCGCCTGCGCCAGCGTGGTCGCCTGTGTACTGAACAGTAAGACCGGTCGAAACGTTCTGGTTCACCTCCCAGGGGGCGATCTACGCATCGAATGGAACGGGGATAATCGCGTAGTCATGACCGGTCCCGCAGAGGAAGTATTCGAGGGATTGATCGCGATATGACCATTTGAAACCTCATTCCCCTTTTCATCAGAATGTCCTGTATACGAATAAGTGTATCTAAGCCAGCATCTCGGAACTCGAGAGTTAGAAGCAGAACATGAACACGGATAACTGCGTAATCGGCGTGGATGTTGGCACGGGCAGCGCGCGAGCGGGAGTTTTCGACCGGTATGGACGCACGCTTGGGATCGGCATCGAGCCAATTCAGACATGGCGTCCGCGGCCGCATTACGTCGAACAGTCCTCCGACGACATATGGCGAGCGGTTGGAGTGGCAGTGCGCGCTGCACTTGCTGCGGCGAAAATCCGCCCCGAACAGGTAGCTGGCATCAGTTATGATGCGACCTGCTCGCTCGTCGTGCTTGACCGCTCTGGTCAGCCTCTGAGCGTCGATACCGAAGGCGATAACGAGCGAAATGTGATTGTCTGGATGGATCATCGCGCGACGGGAGAAGCCGAAGAGATCAATAGCGGCGCCTATGAGGTACTGCGTTATGTAGGCGGGTCGATCTCGCCTGAAATGGAAACTCCGAAACTCCTCTGGCTAAAACGTCACCTGCCTGCGACATGGAAAGAAGCAGGCAAATTTTACGACCTCGCCGACTTTATGGTGTCTCGATCCGCCGGAATCGATGTGCGCAGCCTCTGTACAGTCGTCTGCAAGTGGACCTATCTCGGACATGAGGGTGAGAATGGACGATGGGATCATGAATTTTTCAATACGGTCGGCTTAGAAGACCTCTTCGACGGCGACAAAGTCGTTTCCGACGTCCGCCCGATTGGGACAGGGGTTGGAAAACTCACGGCAATATCGGCAAACGAGTTGGGTCTGACAATAGACTGCATTGTCGGTGTAGGCATGATCGATGCCCATGCGGGTGGTCTGGGACTGCTCGGTGCAGCGCTCAGGGATAACTCGGCTAAGCATGAAAGCGATCGCAACTCCAGCAGCATAGCGAGTGATGCGTTTTCGTCTGTTCCTCATCGCCTCGATCTCTCTCGGTTGGAAACCGCGCTCGGACTGATCGTCGGAACGAGCAGTTGCCTGATGGCTGTTTCGAGAGAACCCAGGTTTATCCCGAGCATCTGGGGACCTTATTTTGGCGCAATGGTTCCTGGCTTGTGGCTTACGGAAGGCGGTGAGAGTGCATCAGGCGCCGCGATCGACCATGCCGTTGCCAATCATGCGAATGCAGCGGCGCTGTTTCAACTTTCATCGCAAAACGGCATTACCCCTTATGAGTTACTCAATGCTGAGATTGCCCGCCTCGCCGAGTCGGCAAAGCTCCCCCACCCTGCGCTGCTAACTCGTGACCTGCACACGCTCCCCTATTATCTCGGCAATCGCTCTCCACATGCCGACCCGCACGCGCGGGGATTGATGGATGGACTTTCGCTTGACGATTCGATCACGACCCAGGCGCTGCAGTACTACGCGACGATACAGTCCCTCGCCTATGGCACCCGTGAGGTCGTCGAGACAATGAACGCGAATGGCTATCGTATCGACACGCTGTTCGTTACTGGCGGCGGCACAAAGAATCCACTGCTGCTTCAGGAGTTTGCCGACGCAACCGGGCTTTCGCTTGCGCTTCCACGCGAGCCAGAGGCGGTACTGCTTGGCACGGCGATGCTGGCAGCGGCGGCGGCTGGTATCTATGCCGACGTTCCTTCGGCAATGTACGCGATGTCCGCATCCGGCGGAATTATAAGCCCGAACGCGACAACTTTCGAGTATCATAGGGTCAAGTATCAGATCTATCAAGAACTCTACCAACAGCAGCTTTCGCGCCGTAAGCGAATGACTTCCTTCGGCTGAGACACACTTCTGATTATTCTGCATTTTGACTGGGGCGTGTCCAGCGGTAAAAGACCTACCTGGCAGATTACTCGCATAGACGGATTATCCTACGGTTTGTCTCGTACACAATTCATGTATAACTATTTGTATATGTGCTAATAAGGATCAATGAATGCCAATCTCGCCAGTATGTATAGCGACCTGGAAGTTCGGGCTTGCAGCAAGTTTGGTTGGCTGGCAACGCATGATAGAAGGAGCCTCCGCGCTCGATGCGGTCGAGGCGGGTGCCCGCGTAACCGAAAACGATCCCGATGTCAATTCGGTCGGCTTCGGCGGACTGCCTAATGCAGAGGGTGTCGTCGAACTAGACGCTGCGATCATGAACGGTGTCGATCATGCTGCGGGCGCGGTGGGTGGGCTGATCGGCATTGGCAATCCACTGTCAGTTGCACGACGCGTGATGGAGCAGACTCCGCATGTGATGTTGGTGGGAGAATATGCCCGGCGGTTTGCTTTGAGGGAAGGCTTTCCGGAACAAGAGCAGCTTACACCCGCCGCAGCTCTGCGATGGCAGGAGTGGCAGACGAAGCAACGGGGACCCGATGTGGCACACTTCGAGAGAGCCGTGCGCACGGCGTCGCTGACACCGGACGATCATGACACGATCGGGATCTGTGCCCTCGACGCCGCTGGTAATCTCGCGGTCGGCTGCACAACGAGCGGTATGGCAGCGAAAGTACCGGGACGAGTCGGCGACTCGCCGATAATTGGCGCTGGTCTCTATGTAGATAATCAGATCGGCGCTGCGTCCGCTACGGGGCATGGCGACGAGATGATGAAGGCTTGTCTCAGCTACCGAATCGTGATGAATATGGAACGGGGACTATCGCCTCAGGAAGCCTGTATCGAAGCGCTCCGCTACCTACTGCGTAAGCGTCCACCTGAGCTGCATAACAATTACGGGGGCGCTGTCATTGCACTCAGGATGGACGGAGAGGTCGGCGGCGCAGCTACACTCTCCGGCTTCGCGGCGCCTGATCGCCTATGGCAGTGGGCGGTCGCTTCCTCCGATCAGCCACAGCTCCGCGAAGGCGTCTACGTTACGGCAGACACGGTGCTATCGACACTCGGAAGTTGACCAGATATTCGAGCCAATCGACCGCACATAATGGGCGTGGGAATGGTGATCATCACGGGATATCAGGTCTGAGAGTTTATCTTTTTGATCCGCTTTCTGGAATGTTCATCAGAACTGCATTGGGAATGAGAGTTGGAATGCTGCGATGAAACATAAAATCATCGGCACCGCGGGACATGTCGATCATGGCAAGACGACCCTTATCCAGGCGCTCACCGGCACAAACACGGACCGCCTGAAGGAGGAGATCGAACGCGGAATGACGATCGATCTCGGTTTTGCCTCGCTGACGCTGCCGGACGGTACGGTCGTAGGCATTGTCGATGTGCCAGGACATGAACGGTTCCTCAAGAATATGCTGGCGGGTATCAGCGGCATCGACCTCGTGCTGCTCGTGATCGCGGCTGACGAGGGCATAATGCCGCAGACCGTCGAGCACCTCGACATTCTTCGACTGCTGGATGTGCGAAACGGCGTCGTCGCCTTAACCAAAATCGATACGGTCGAAAGGGAGTGGACGGACGCAGTCGAAGAAGACGTTCGCAGTCAGCTCAGCAGGACCTCGCTCGCCAACGCGCCTGTCGTTCGCGTTTCAGCCAAAACAGGCAAGGGAATCGACGCCCTGCGTAAAGCGCTCCTCTCCGCCGTCAGTCGAACCGATCCAAAGAATGCTTCTCTGCCTTTCCGCCTCCCGGTAGATCGCGTCTTCACACGCACCGGATTTGGCACGGTCGTAACAGGCACACTTGCTGCAGGAACGATACGTGTCGGCGACGCATTCGAAGTAATGCCCCCCCGCCTCACCTCACGTGTGAGAGGACTGCAGGTCTACGGCAGCAAAGTCGAAAGTGCGGAGGCGGGATCGCGTGTCGCTGTCAATGTGGTCGGCATCGAGACGAATGATATCGAACGAGGCATGCAAATCGCTCCGCCTGGCTCGTTGCGCCCGACGCTCATTTGCGATGTACTGCTCAAAATGCTGCCCGGCGACTTTGCAAACCTCCAGGATCGGCAGCGTGTACGACTGCACACAGGTACTGCTGAGATATTGGGCCGGATGCGGATTCTCGATGAACGAACGCGTCTGAAGCCAGACGAACACGCTTATATTCAGTTCCGAGCAGAAGAAGAGTTTGTATGTGCGCGTGGTGACCGCTTCGTGGTTAGAAGCTATTCGCCGATGCAGACGATCGGCGGCGGGATCATTCTGGAAACGGCGCCGCAAACGCATAAGAAATCTGATCCTGCGATGCTCGACGACCTTGCGGCAAAAGAGCGCGGCAGACCGGAAGACATTCTGGAGAGCCTGCTGCTGAATGCTCCGTCGGGGTTGGCGTTCATGGAGGCCGCCAAATCTCTTCAGGTTCAGGCAGCTCAATTAGAAGGCATACTGGAACTGCTGGTAGCCAGTAGGATTGCGAAGAAGATTGCCGGGGATCGACTATTCCATGCGACTGTTCTGAGCACTCTCACTGACCGATTGATTTCGACGCTGCAGTCATTTCACCATCAATATCCACTGCGCGCAGGTTTACAGAAAGAAGAGTTACGAGGGCGACTGGGAAACACGCCTGGAAACACGATGGAGGCGCGCGCGTTTGCTGCGCTAATCTCGCACTGGGAACGGTCAGGCATTGTCCGTAGCGAGAATGGAAACATCTGGCTTACCGATTTCAAGATCGAACTCAATGACCGTCAGAATAGATTGCTCGAGCGGATCGAGCAGGTGTATATCGACTGTCGGATTGCAGTTCCTACGATCGAGGAAGTAGCTGAAGAAGTGAAAGCCCCGCCAGATGCAGTCACTTCCCTCCTGCGTGTTGGCACGGAGCGTGGACGCTTTATGCGGATCAAAGACGGGTTGTACTATCACCATAAGACATATCTTGATTTGAATGCACAGATCAGAAGCTACATTAGTCGACATGGTGGACTCACGGTAGGTGCATTTCGTGATTTGATGCAGACAAATCGCACATACGCTTTGACAGCGCTGGAATATTTCGACAGTATTCGAGTCACGCGGCGGGTTGGCGATACTCGGGAGTTGATTGAAACCGGTACTGAGAGTGCTGTAACGGTTGAAGCTGATACTGATGAGATTACAGCGAAAATGCAGTCAATCAGTAACGGATAGTCGAGCAGGATGCTAGCCCGGATTCAGGCCACAAATTGGGCGGGTTAATCGAGCACATTCAAACACAGATGTAACCAAGTGTGAACGAGAAGATCGTAGGCTGAACCTTCTAACGTCCGATAATGTAAAATTAAATGCCCAATAGCTCCATTTTCAAGCGGGGGTCGTACGACCCCCGCTTGAAAATGGAAAAAACGCGCTCCGCGCGTCCCATCGCGGTGAGACTAAACGTCAGTCGCTAAACATCAAATAATAAGTCTTATTTGTCTCAGGCGCGAACTCGACAACGCTCCCGCCCTCTGTCTCCTGCATTGGCACAATCCGCTTGTTTAAAAATACAGATGAGATGCGTTGACCTGCGGGGATGCGGATACGACAGGAGCCAGGTTTCGCGATTTGAAGCGAAGTATCGGTGAGTTTCCCCTCTCTCCATTTCATGCGGACAGTGATCCCACCCCGCGCACGCAGTCCGCTGACCGAGCCGCTCCCCCACTCCGGGGGCAGCGCAGGAAGCAAACTGATTTCCCGCGCATGGCTCTGAAGCAGCATTTCCGCTATGCCTGCCGAGCCGCCAAAATTACCGTCGATTTGAAACGGAGGATGCAGATCGAAGAGATTGCTCGCCGTGCTCTGGGCTATGAGCGCGTGAAGATGCTTGTAAGCTTCAGCGCCATTCTCGAGACGCGCCCAGAAATTGATGATCCAGGCACGACTCCAGCCTGTATGACCGCCGCCATGAGAAAGCCGAAACTCGAGGGATTTCTGTGCCGCATGTGCCAGTTCAGGCGTTCCCCGAAGCGTTATCTGGTTGCCAGGATGAAGTGCAAATAGTTGCGACATATGCCGATGTCCTGGCTCAGGCTCCTCATAATCTTCGATCCATTCCTGCAGCCGTCCCGTTTTACTGCTGATCTGAAGCGGAGCTAGATTATGCAGCGCCTCCTTTAACTGAGCACTAAATTCGGGTTCGACTTGGAGCAGTCTGCCTGCTTCGATACAGTTCGTAAAGAGATTATGAATGATCTCGAGGTCCATAGTCGCGCCGTAGGTAAACAGCGACTCGACGCCTTCGTTTGTCAGGAAACGGTTCTCAGGCGAATGAGAAGGCGCCGTCACAAGGTTGCCTGCTGGCCCTGCTACGAGAAAATCGAGATAAAAGCGAGCGGCTTCCCGCATCACCGGATAGCCGAACTCGCGAAGATAGGCGCTGTCCTGCGTGAACAGGAAATGCTCCCAGCAGTGCTGCGCGAGCCAACCGCTGCCCATCGGCCAGATGCCGAAAACGCCGTCTGCAGGAGCAGTGAAGCCCCAGATATCGGAAATATGATGCACGACCCAGCCGCCGCAATCATAATGTAAACGCGCCGTACGGGTACCGGGATCAACGAGGGACGCGATATAGTCCAGGAGCGGACGATGGCACTCGGATAAATTGGTTACTTCGGAATGCCAGTAGTTCATCTGGACATTGATATTGAGGTGGTAGTCCGAGTCCCAGGGAGGGTTCATCTTGTCATTCCATAAGCCCTGCAGATTTGCCGGTAAGCCGCCGGGTCGCGAACTGCCGATCAGCAGATACCTGCCGTACTGAAAATAGAGCGTAATCAAGCCATTATCTTGATTCCCCTGCTGCATAAGCGCCAGACGCTCATCAGTAGGCAGATTATCAGGATTAGTGCCGCCAAGATCGAGCTCGACGCGCCGATACAGTCGTTGATGGTCGGCGATATGCACTTGTCGCAACGCATCAAAAGTTTTACCGGTAGCTTGTTCGATCTGATTACGGCACTGCTCTTTAGGATCGTTTCCGCGATAGCTGGTTCCTGCCGCAATCAGAATCAGGAGACTGTCGGCACCTCGCACAACCAGCGTATCGTCCTCATACTCCAGCGTTCCTCCGACCGGAATCGCCCTGAGCAAGGCTTCGAAATGAAGACCGCGGGGGTCTGCCATCTGTCCACGAAGCAAGAGCGAGTTCCTCTCACCGCGTTCACAATCGGCATCCTTTTCACGCTGCATCCCTATCCGAACGTCGATTTGCCCCGGTTTGTCGCAACTGAGCCGGATCGCGATAATCTGATCAGGGTAAGACGCGAACACCTCTCGCATATGCATATTCTCCCCGATGTGAAACGTCGCGGCAGCGATTCCTGTATCGAGATCGAGTTCGCGATGATACTCCGAGACAGCGATATCACAATTCAGCCGAGTAATAAAGAGATCGCCCAGCGATTGATAGGGGGTCAGCTTTGACGGCACACCCATCATATGCGCCTCGGCTATTGCCGCCGCCTCTTCGTTTTTCCCTGCGAAGAGCAAGCGCCTGACTTCTGCAAGGTGCTTCGCCGCCTCGGGATTCGCGTTCTCCTGAGGATGGCCTTCCCAGAGGGTGTTTTCATTCAGCTGGATTCGCTCGTCATCGGTGCGTCCAAATACCATCGCGCCGATCCGTCCGTTGCCGACGGGCAAGGCTTCGATCCATTTTTCCGCCTGCTGTCGATACCAGAGCGACAGCCTTGCCGCGGTATGTTTTACCATCCCAAACCTCTTCTCACCAGTCGCATACTGGCATTGGATCGTGGCTGCTTATTTCTCGCGTATTTATCGTCTCGTTCATGAGATTCTGTAGTTTAGCGTTTTTTGGTTAGAGGCGACGGCTGGTGCAAACTCGTATAGGATAGATGACTTCTCGCCAAAGGAGGCATCTGCCCTGAACTCGCTACAACCGTCGCCCGATTGGGAGGTTCTCCTTGCTCCCTTCC
>JBBQPY010000033.1:0-34714 GCA_038216735.1 Chthonomonadales bacterium | reverse complement strand
CCTGCGTCGGAGTGGTATCGGGAAGCGGTCTCGCAGGAATGCGGCTGGCGGAGCGGATACCGATTTTCCTGAGTGGCGCGGGCTTTTCGGACTGTCTGGTCGTCGGGGCGGACACCCTTGTCAGCGGAGCCAGCGGAGTGCGCGTGGCAGGCTTTTTCGGAAACGACTGGCGCGTCGAAACCGGCGATTTCGCATGGGCACAATAGTGCAGCGCGAAGGCTTTTTAGCGCATGAAGGACGGAGACCATCGTGACAGAGGGGCTGATGCATCTGCGCGGGCGTGTGCTGGATGCTTTCAAATGGCTGTTGGTGCGAAAAACTTTCGGACGGCTGCATGAGAAGTCACGGTATCCGCGGGTCGAGAAGGGCTGCAGCTTCGTACATAGCAGTCGCATCGCCGTTGGCAGTCACGTTCATATCATGGCATTCGCCGCTGTCCGCGCAGATGCTGTCGGCCATATCGAGTTGAACGACCGGTCCACTATTTGCAATTTCAGCATCGTGCAGTCGTCCGGCGGCTTCATTCATATTGGGGAGCGCACGTCCATCGGGGATTTCTGTAACCTGTTCGGGCAGGGAGGACTGACGATCGGTAACGATGTGATGGTCGCCTCCTGTGTTCAGATCGTCGCCAACAGCCATACCTTCGACGACCTTGAAAAGCCGATCAGCGAGCAGCCCTGCCGCGCACAGGGCATCCAAATCGACGACGAAGTCTGGATCGGTACCAATGTGGTGATACTCGATGGCGTACACATCGGAAAAGGCGCGGTTATCGGGGCGGGCAGCGTGGTCAACAAAGATGTCGAGGCGTATGCGATCGTCGCTGGAGTACCAGCGCGGCTACTGCGTTATCGTCCTGGAGCAGAAAAAGCAGCGACGGTAGAGCGATAAAACTGTGATAAAACGTGGTAACTATTTACCCTGCCTTCCGTTTCGCACTGACGGTCAGCATATCTGCATTCACTCCCCCTCTTCCCGACGCTTCGGGAGAAGGGACCGCGGGAGTGAGAGTGAATAGTTGCAAAACGAGATTCACACTATCGCTTCATCCCAGTCACCGACATACAGAACTTCCTCTTCGAGCAGAATGCCGAAACGCGTCTGCACCAGAGCCTTGACGTGTTCTGCCGTCCTGCGAATCTCGTCAGCGGTCGCTCCGCCGCAGTTCACGATGAAATTCGCGTGACGAGGCGATACACCGGCACCTCCGATGCGAAAGCCTTTGCAGCCGCAAGCCTCGGAAAGATAGGCGGCGGGCACGACCCCCGCCTGTTTCATCGCGGGCGGCAGCGTAGGCAGGCTCTCCGCAAGCGCGCAATCATACACATTCTTGAACCAGCTTCCGGCTGATGGCTCCCACGGCTGTTTCAAAATGCGCTGTATCTGAAAATCCTTCGCTTTGATTCGGATCTCCGTCTTTGGCGCGGGACGCAGTTTCAGCCGTGCCCCGATCAGCGTTGCTGGCGGACCGCCCATACGACGCAATCGGCTGTCACGATACGAAAATTCCATCCACTCGGGCCCGACCCAGCGCCGCTCGCCGCCCTCGACGACATCGACCTCCTGCACGAAGTCACAGATATTGGCGCGATAGGCTCCCGCATTCGAGACGAGTGCGCCGCCGACCGTGCCCGGAATACCGACAGCAAATTCCAGTCCAGAGAGACCCGCCTGCATCGTGCGTACAAATAGCTCCATCAAATTATGACCGGCATCGACACAGGTAAGCTCGGCAATTTCGGCGCTCCGACACAGGTTTTGTAGAACCATACCACGGATTCCCGCATCGCTCACACAGACGTTGCTGCCCGCGCCGAGCACAAAATGCGGCAGACCGGACCTTTGTGCGACAGCAGCCACCTCTGCCAGCACATCGGGCGTTGTTGCCGCAATGAAGAACTCGGCAGCGCCTCCGACCCGCAAGGAAGTATGCCGTGACATCGGCTCGGCGCGTCGTACGAGCGCACGTGTTGCAGGGGCGAGCAGCGTCAGCGCCTCTTTCCAACCGCCCGCCAACGCAGGAAGGGACGAAAGTTGTGTCAGCGAGCTATGTTTTTGTGTTAGCAGTTCGATCAAATTTTCTACGGAACTATTCATCCTTCCTCAATTTTCCGCTTGAAAATAGCAATGCGGCGCCTTTTGTCCCCCTCTACCAAGATTTGGGAGAGGGAGCAGGGGAGAATAGTTATTTTTCTACTTAATTTTCGATACTTGCGGCCGTATGAGCACTCTTCAAGCGCCGCGCATTCACAAGGGGAAACCTTTTCGGGCGTTCTGATCAGAGTGAATCAACTTACCAGTCGCCGAGGGTGCTCAGATCGCGCCCCGGATCACCACCGACGATACGCCATTCCTTCGTCTGATATAACCCGAGCAGGTGCGGAACTTCTACGCGCTTCAGATTCAGCGTAATATGCCCTGTGTAAGGCACAGAATCCTTGTCGGGTCCGTCGCTATGCACGGTAAGGTCGAACTCGATTTTGGCTTCCCCTGTGCCTCCGGAGAAAGCGAAATTAGTGGTATCCGCGCGCGGCTGCTCCATCTGATGCAGTGCGCGGGCGATCATGACACGCAGCTGATCCGCGTTGATCCCGCCCACTTTCGTGCCGGGAGCAATGTCGACATAGTCCATAATCTTACCGGTATTCTTGTGCGCTACAGCCTCCTGCATCGTTTTGATGATCTTCTCGCCGTCCTCACGCGTCAGTGTTTGAGGGGACTGCTGCGATGCGATGTAGGCGAATCCAAGACCAAAGAGCATCACGAAACAGATGCCGAGTATCACCCATGAGCTTTTACGCATCACTCCAACTCCTCTGCTTCCGAGGCGAAAACCCTGACAGAAGAGAGACTCTCTTCTCCAGCGGGTCACGCCTCCTGCGAATGCACGGATGAGCTTGTCTGAAAATACGTTCTCGAAAGGCGCTGGCTTTCGAGAAGATGTCCGCTATTGTATAGGATATCAGACGCGTCGTCAACAGAAAAGATTAGCGAAGGATTTACGCGCGCTGACGGAAATGAACCTTTCGCGCTTTACGTACAACCAAACAGGCAGCAGCAGAGCGTGGAACGGTGATCACATACCTATGTGCAGTCTGACGACGACTATTGCGCCCGTGAAAGATGTGACAGCGTGACGACCTGGATCGGAAATAAAATCGACAATCCACGCGACAACCGAGTTCGACAGCGGCCGACCGACCCGTTCGCCGATCGGCTCGACACGTCTTCTGAACCCGAATCGATTTCGCGTCCGGAGAACCGAGCCGACAGACCCGTACCGAGCCTACCCGTCGGAACGCTCGCTCGCGCCGCTCGTGTGCGCGAAGAATGGCAGATCGCAAAACGCATTCAGACCGGCGATAAAGCCGCGTTCGAAGAGCTGCTCGATCTCTATGAGACTCGCGTCTATCGGCTTGCGCTCCGCTTTACCGGCGCCGTTTCCGACGCCGAGGACGTGACACAGGAGATTTTTCTGGGCATCTACCGCAGCATCGGCAGCTTTCGGGGTAGCGCGGCGCTCGGCACGTGGATATATCGAATCGCAATGAACCACTGTCTCGAGTTTCGCCGTAAGCGCAAACTCGATAGTATTCCCTATGACGAAGAGATCACGCTCGTGAGCAGCGATTGGCGCGAAGACCCGGCGCAGTCTGCAGACAAACAGGAACTCGCGACCAAAGTCGAAGCCGCTCTCGGGTGCCTCTCCGCACAGCATCGAGATGTGGTCGTTCTGCACGAACTGCAGGGGATGACCTATCAGGAGGTCGCGACGCTGCTGAATGTTCCGGTCGGCACCGTCAAATCGCGCTTGTCCAACGCGCTGCGCCGCCTTCGCGATCTACTCGGCGCTTATGTGACCGAAAGTGCGCGATAAATTTGCGAATCAGGAACAGACATTTTCAGTCGACTAAATGAGTGGACGAAATCAGAAAGAGTATCATGCGCCAACCCGTCACACCGCCCGCTGGCACAAAACACTATCAGAGCGATTCGAAGACCGAGCCATCGCTCCGATGCACCTCTGGTCACGCTTATATAAACGTCAAAGCCTATCTGGATGGGGAGCTTTCCGCGCCGCGCCGGTGGCAAATGCGCCGTCATCTATCGGCCTGTGTCGAATGTCGCGAGGAATTCGCCTCTCTCCAGAATCTCGGGGGAATTATGAAAGAATTGGAAAAGGCGACGCCGCGACCCGAACTGCGTGCGCGGATTATGGCGAGCCTGCCCGATACTCCGGAGTATGCCCGACCTGCGGTACAGCAGCGGATGCGTACTGCGCCCTGGAGGCAGAGTGTCCCGCGATACGCTATCGGCGGCGGCTTAGCAGCCTCGCTATGCATCGGCGCCTTTGCCCTGGGTTTCTCGTACCGACAGACGCTTCGAGCTGCAGATGCGAGTTCAAATGCTGCCATCGCGCTCGCGCCTGCAACCGTCCCGAACACTGGAAACGTATCGAACAACTCGTCCCGAGATAGCATCGGCGACGTTACGCCTGCGACTACGAGCGTACCCACCGTCGTAGCAGACGCGCGTGAACAAGCCCAAAACGACTATGTGAATGCCGAGACCGAACGGCTCTATCTGCTCAAGCAAAAAGTGCGCCTGCTCGACGAACGCCGACATCCTGCCGCAAAACCCGATCGGGGCAGCGCAGCGCGCGGTATCCCGGTCGGATCGAGTGGCGGCGCGCTGCATCCCGCCGAAATTGCGCTTGCCGTGCCCGATCTGGCAGCGGCACGCACTAGCCTGCAAAGCCTGGCGCAGCAGTCCGGCGGCATGGTTCTTCCGACGACGCTCGCTGCGGGAACGAGCAGAACGCACACGGGCGAAGTTCAGATGGATCGGAAGGATTCGACTGCGTCGAGCAGTGCAGAGGAGACAAGAATGCTGCTTCGCATTCCCGTCAGCCGCCTGACTGCGGTTCGCTCCGCTCTCGGCAAAATAGGTGTACTGCAGCCACAATCAAAGCCACCAATTGACAAGACGGGGCGCTTTGTTCCGAACACCTTTCAGGTGTACACAGAGGATGATGGCGGTTTTCGAGGGGACAGCGCTCCGGTGACACGTCCGAATATGTCTGTATCTCCCGCGAACAGTCCGAGCTCGCCCCGACAGATGCGGCCTCTTATGCCCGTACCCACCGATGCTGATTCCATATCCAAAGCGTATGTGCTGGTGTTCATTCGTCTGCGAGCCACACCACACCCCCCGCATTAGCTCCCGCCGTGCACGGTTTCTTCCTGCAATTCTTTCCATCGATTCTCGATTTTGTTTTCAATTTTGTTTTCAATTTTGTTTTCAATGACCCGCGTCCCTTGGACGCGGGTCGTCGTTTGCGAGCGTCTCAAACTATACCGCTCCAACTCTAGACGCGAACCTCCGGTGACAGGTGGAAAAGCTCCCATAGGACAAATAGCTGCGATAGCCGTGCGCCCCCGAGGAAATAATAATCATTATATCCCGGTTGTCGGCAGTAATAAGGGTATAATAATCCGTTAAATGCCAAGGAGACCGAACAATCATGAGCAAGCCCAAACCGGCGCGCACAACACCGAAAATCGCCGGATCACAAGTCTACGGAAAAGACACACTTGCCGCACTGCCCGGCAATACAGTCTATAAGCACCAGCAGAAGTACCATGTATTCGTTGGCGTCACCGAAGTGCTCGTCACAGCAGATATGCAGGCTGCCCTCACCGAAGCGGCGAGCAAACGACTGCCCTGATCTGCGGTGAAGCGTACGGGACATAGATTCCTCATTTTTATGTGAAAGAACGCGTTATCCCAGATCCAAACTCGAATCTCATTTCAACTCAATTTACGCTAACGATATAATGTCGCAGGCAATCGTTTCGCGCTGTCTGCCGCATTGCCCGAATGGAGGAAAACAATGTCCCATCGAATCAAAGGGCGCCATAAACCGCGCCACCATACCCACGCAGTCAAAAAAGAAAACCGATCTAAGCTGATGCCCTGGCAGATCGTGCCGCCAGCCGTGCCCGCCACCGAAACCGAACAGGCAAGCGAGACGTCCGCTGCTACAACGCAGGAACCTGCTGTCCCTGTTACAGCCTAGTCCTGGATCCAGTTTCAAAAACTGCTGCAGATGGTAATTGAAGAAGACCAAACCGATTTCGGTTTGGTCTTCTTGTGCGTGCAATTCCCCGCCGATCGCGGTGGATCACGGAGTTTTTGTTTGTGTATGTTTCAATATCCAGTCGCCCATCGTCTCCAGCGCGATCGGCGCAATCGTCTCTTCGATCTGGCTATATTCGCTCGGCGAGCCGGTTTTGCTCGTCTGGAAAAGGTGGTTCAACCCCGGCAGCTCCTTGACCGTGAAATCTTTGTTGCCGCCCGCCTTCAGTGCCGCTGTGATTGTCGGCAGGTTCTGTTTCGGTGGCACCTGCAGATCGTTTGAGCCATTGATCGCCAGCACAGGACAGGTCACTTTTCGCAGCGCGGGAGCGGGATCATAACTCAGGAAATAGCGGAACCATGGACTGGTGACGGCGCCGCTTTGTGCCTTCGCGAACTGATCGAGATCGCCGACCGTCTTTTTTTCGCTCTCGGGGAGTTTGTCCAGCGCCTCTTTGAGAAGCGCCAGCACCTTCTTCTGCTTCGTCTCGGCGTCCCCATCCTGTTTGGCGATTGCGAACATCTGCTTCTGCAGCGACTTCTGCTCCGCGATCTGCGCCTCGCTCTCACCTCCCGCCTTGCCGATTAGCGCACTCTGAGCATACAAAATATCTTCACCGATCACACCCGTGCCCGCCATCAGGACGATAAAAGCGACATCCTGAGAGCGCGCCGCGACCATCGGCGCAATCAAGCCGCCTTCGCTGTGGCCGATCAAGCCGATGTGCGCAGGATCGATCTCAGGACGCGCTTTCAAATAGGCGACGCCGGCTTCCGTATCGTTTGCGAAATCGGCAGTCGTTGCCGCAGTGAAATTGCCCGTAGATTTCCCGATTCCGCGGTCATCGGCGCGAAGCACAGCGATTCCACGGCGCGTTAGATAATCGGACAGTACCAGGAACGGTTTGTGCCCGAGCAGCTCCTCATCGCGATTCTGGGGTCCGGAACCCGTGATCAGCACGACAGCGGGCCAGGGACCTTTGCCGCGTGGGAGCGTGAGCGTTGCGGCAAGCTTGACATGGTCGATCGTGTTGTCGTACGCCACTTCCTGCTCGTCGTAGGGGTAGGGGCGCTTCGGCTCCTGCGGACGTCGAACGACGGGGATTTTGCTTTCTCGCTTCAGTGTCAGCGGTAGGGAATTGCCGCCCTGTTCCCAGGTGCCTACCGCGCTGGTGCAGCTGGCGTTCAGTTCTCCGGTGAATTCGCCGCCGATCACTTTCACTTCGATATGAAGCTTGTTCTGTGACAGCGAAACTGAGCTGAGTGGGATTTTCTGTGGACTCTGATCGATGCTGGTCATCGTTCCGGAGTAGCCAGTCCCCTCTTTTTTGATGTCGATGATCAAGCGCAGCGACATTCCCCCTGCGAGCAGGGTGCCCTGCCAGACCCCACCTGGGTCGACCGCCTCGACTGTTGCCTTGGATACGGCTACGGCCGGCGTTTTCATGAGTGCGCTCGCGATGGGTTCGCCGATGAGACCGATGCCGAGCAGTGTTCCGGCGATGATGCCGACTAACCTTTTCATTCTGGTTTTCTCCTTCGAAATACGAACGGGCATAAAACGTGTTTCAGGAATGTGTTCCATCGATCTCAGACTCAGGTTCAGCCTCTCTTTCGGACTCAGTTTCAGCTTGAGTATCGACGCTGGGCTCGGGAATTACGATGATTGAGAGCATACGACGTCGGCGCATCGGAGAGGGTGTCTTTGCTATCAGGGGCTCGAGGATCGCCTTGTAATCCGCCCTGAACTGGGCATACTCCGCATCATCGAGATTGAGCGGGACTATTCTATAACTGACCCCATCGACGCCCATATCGTAGTCTTTCTGCTCCAGATAGAGCCGGAACTGGCTCTGCAGGGCGGCTGTAAACAGACTGAAGTAGCGGTAATGATCCTCCGGACTGATTTGCGCCATGTCGTCGTCATTCAGTCCGGTTGCACTTCGGTCGACGGCATACACCTTTTCAACCGCTCCGCGTACCGGGCGCTCTCCGATCACTTTCAGAATGCCCGCGCCGGAAAGAATTTTGAGATGCCGATACAACGAGGCCGGTGGCACATCGGGCAGCGCGGTACCGATCTGCCGGGGCGTTCGTGGCTGACCCGCTGTCGCCATTAAAATCCGAAGCCTGATCGGATGCATCATAATATCCATTCTCGCTGCTGACACAGACTTCTCCTTCTTTAATATTATCAATAATGATTATATTACTAAAGATGATAATAGTCAATGATGGAGTGCAAATATTTTTCCATTCGAGGAGCTCGGTGCGGGAGTCGCAGGACTGGTACCGCAGCAGGAACGCATAAAAAAAGCCCGCTCCCCGAATTCGGGGAGCGGGCTGTATCAATCGATGTCGGCGGGAACTCATCCAAAGTGAGCAATGTCGGCATCTGTTCTGGAATCAGAACGTGTTCTTCAGCGTGTAGCCGCCGTAGCCGGAGTAGGAAGATACTCTGATATAGTAGGTTCCTGCTGCGGGGAGCGACGTAGTCAGCGTAGCGCTAGTGCCAAAGCTGGCATAGACCTCGCTAATTTGAGTCGTTCCATTCGTGCTGAAGACAGTCACATGGCTATACAGATTGCTGTCGCCAGTGATGGTCAGCACCAGGCTGCCGCCCGCTGTGACAGTCACCTTGTAGTAATCCGCAATGTCCACACTATTGTAAGAACTGTGCGAATAGCCCATATGACCTGTTCTGGTCGAGTTGAGTGTGAACGTGGTTGCGTGCGTATACGTGTCGTTCGTCCCGGCATCGCCATTCACAGTCGGTTTGACGAGTACTCCACTGAGTGTATAGCCGCCATAGCCCGAGTAGGAGGAGACTTTAGCGTAGTAGGTGGCTCCGGGTGAGAGATGCGGGATCGTCACCGCGCCGCTCGCACCGAAACTGGCATAAACTTCGAAGAGTTGAGTCGTGCCATTGCTGTCGAAAAATACCAGGTGGCTGTAGAGATTGGCGTCGCCCGTGATCGTGAGCGTCAGGTTCCCATCGCTGACGACCTTGACTTTATAGTAGTCGGCGGTATCGACGGTGTTATAGGAGGTTCGGGAGTAGCCCATGTGCCCGCTGGATGTCGTTCCTACTTTGAAAGTCCGTCCTGTCGAGTGAGTATCGTTCGGTTCGACATCGATGGGAATGGCAGGCTGTGCGAGTGTATCGCTGAGCGTATATCCGCCATAGCCCGAATAGGAAGATACTTTAGCGTAGTAGGTGGCTCCGGGAGCGAGGTGCGGGATCGTCAGCGTGGCGCTCGCACCGAAGCTGGCGTAGACTTCTGCAAGCTGGCTTGCGCCATCGCTGTCCAGAAATACCAGATGGCTGTAAAGATTGGCGTCTCCTGATATCGTGAAAGTCAGGTCACCATCGGCTGCTACGACGACTTTGTAGTAGTCTGCGGTGTCTACCGTAGTGTAGGAGGTACGGGAATAGCCCATATGACCGGTGAGGGGCGTACCGACCGTCAGTGTCGCGGTAGCAGTTGCTGCGGTATCATTGGGTTCGGCGTCGATCGCGACTGCGGGCTGAGCCAGGGTGTCGCTGAGCGTGAAGGTGCCGGTACCAGAATAGGCAGATACTCTGGCGAAGTAAGTGGCTCCGGGGGCGAGGTGCGGGATCGTCAGCGTGGCGCTCGAACCGAAGCTGGCGTAGACCTCACCGAGCTGGGAAATACCGTCGCTGTCGAGAAATACCAGGTGGCTGTAGAGATTCGCGTCGCCAGCGATCGTGAAGGTCACATTGCCGTCGGAGGGTACGATCACGCTGTAGGTCTGCGAGGTGGTCGTTGCTGAGATAGACCCTGTCGCGGTGCCGGGAACTGCAAGCGTGGTGGCGTTCGCCAGAACTGCGCTCAGTCCGAAGACTACCAATGCCAGCAGTGACAGTGTGGCTCGGCGGATGGATAGATGGGTATTTCGGTACATAGTGCTGGAAACAGTGCGTATCATCTTTTCTCCTTTGTTCGGGGGCATTCTGTACGATCCGAATGCGTTTGCCGAACTGAATTGGTGGGCAAACCGTTGTGCAGTGGGCTCTTAGGTTAACAAGAGTATAAGGCAGTATAACAACCTATCATTTAACCAGCATTTAATGAGAGGCTTCAATGGATTTTGCGTCCTGTTGCCAGTGATGCACAAACCATGCCATAGGTGCCGAACGAAGCATCAAACTAGTCTAAATTGCCAAAAATTGGTATTTATTACAGCAGCGAATCGGTCGATACTGTTGATAGGGTGGGGCAAAAACGCCGCACTCGACAGGTCACCGATTCCTGTCGAGTGCGGCATTTTTGTTATTTTAGGGAACTGAAGCAGAAAGCCCTGAAAGAGAGAACAAAAGGAAGAGAAGAAAATCTAAAGAAAAGTCGTCTCTTCCCTCGGCGAAACGTTTGTCGCTCAGGGAATAGTGATATTCAGCGTCGCTGTAAACGACCCGCCCACATACGTTCCCTTGACCTTGAAAACGCCTGTCGTGCCGGCTGGCAGTACGCCAGAGGCGAAATCGAAGACCGAATTGCCGGGCACTCCCGCAGCTCCGGGTCCCATGTCGCTGTAGAAGGTTCTGTTGGTGTAGGTGTAGTTCACGCCATTCAGAGTGACGCTCTTGAACGTCAGATTCGCTACCCGCGCATCGCCCGCTTCATACGGTTCCACGTTGATGCGAACCGAACCATCTCCGTAGCGGACAGTAGAGACGAGTTTTATTTGTACCTGCGTATGTCCCCAGATAATTGTCCTGGTGGCTGTCAATCCACCGTTGGTTGCGGTGAACAGATAGGGTCCGCTCGTGATCCCGTTGTTCTGAACACGAAGCTCATAGGGACTGAGCGTAAAGAAAAGCGGGTCGTAGTCGGGAATCTGGCTGTAACCGCTCCAGCCGCCGATCGCCGTGACGCTTCCGGTGAAATCCACCTGCGCGAGAATGTGCGCCTGCGAGTCCTTTAGCACAGCAACGACAGGAGCGATCGCGCCCGTCTTGATATGGAGAGCGCCCGCCTTCAGCGAGAGTGTTTTTGGAGTGGTGACCGGAACGGTATCCTGCCACCAGAACCCATCGCCGTTCAGGTTCCAGCCGCTATAATTCTTGAAAAAATTCGTTTCCGTGACAGAACTGAGTGCATTTCCGGAACGATCCGTGAAGAGCAAATCATATTGATAGTAGCGCGACAGAGCGATCTGAGAACCGTCCGGAGAGAATCGGATATCGCCTTGAGAGCCGCTGAAAGAAGGCTGTGCGAACGAAGTTGCCGTGCTGGTCTGCAAATCGTAGGTATGAACCAGCGGATTCTGCTGGCTCTGCGCCGTCGTATAGAGTATATAGCGCCCATCGTGCGACCAATCCAATGCATTCGTCAGATTGTAGAAATTGTTGAATCCGCCCAAAGTCTGCGCCAGTCCGCTTCCGTCCGACTGTATCGTATAGATCCCCTGTCTGGAGCCGTAGCCGTTCGCATCGGTCCACGGTACGTCGCCGCTGAACAGGATCGTCTTGCTGTCGGTTCCCCAGGCGGCCTGGAGGATAGCGTTAGTACCCTGATTCGCGTCGCTGAACGTCAGCTGGGTCAGCCCCGTGCCATCTGTATTGATCACGTAGAGTTCACGCGGGTGCGCAGTATAGGAACCATTGTAGGGTATGTTGATCGTTTCCGGGTTCCGGTTGGAAGTAAAGGCGATCTTCTTGCCATCCGGCGAGATAACGGGATACTGATCGGTGTCATACTGATCGGCGGTGTCGAAAGTTAGTTGCGTACGCTGAGAACCGTCGGCGTTCATTACCCAGAGATGCCAGTCGCCGTCGCCAGCGACGGTTTGATTCGATTCGAAAGCGATCCGCGTACCGTCTGCAGAAACAGAAGGGTAGTTGCAGCCACGGCCGTTCTGGTAACCAGTGAGCGCGATCGTGTTGGAGGCGTCCAGGTTGCTTTCGAATAGTACGCTGTTATAGTCGTTGTTACCGGCTCCGAAGTAGAATCGTCCATGGGGCGGGGCGGCTTGAGCCTGCGGCATTGCCGAGAGGCAGGCAGCGAGAGTGAGCAGAACGGGCAGACAGAATTTGCTGAAGGGCGACATGATGATTTCTCCTCGATAAAGTAGCAGTGCAGGCGATTTTCCTGCGGCGCTGCGTGTGTCGAGTAGAGGATAGCAAAGCGGCATTAGCCAGATATTAACGATTTCCAGCGATCGGCGTTAATTCTGAACTATTTTAAGGAAAAATCGAGGAAAAATCGAAAAAAGTTGGAAAACTGGAACGTTGGTGGAGAGTCAGACAGTTTTGCTGAGCAGAATTTGCGGGAACACCGAGGGAATTAGTACCTCCAGCGGCGTGTAGACGCCGCTCTGCCAGTGCCTGTCGAAGGCTTCGCTGCCAAGCTCGTTACGAAGCGCGCTTAGCTGCTTCTGGATGCGAGATGCAAAGTAAGAAGGAGCGCGGTATTCCATCTTTTCCTGCAGCGCGACTGAGGCGGATATTAGCTGTACGCTTTCCCCAGGGCAGCCTTTCGCGGCAAGCCGGAATGCACCATCGCCAAGAGTCTGTATCAGGCTCGTCAGGTGACGGTGCGCGAGGGCGATCTGGAGCGCGCGGGCAAAACAGAGGTCGCCTTCTTCCCACCTTTGCTGTCCCCAGAACGAACGCATCAGTTCGCGATTATTACCGGACCGTAGCCGACTGTCTTCTGTCAAGCCTTCAAGCCCGATGTACAGATAGCGTTCAGCTTCGCGAAAATCCTCGAGCGGATCAGGGTTGTCGGCAGCATATTCGGCGCGGGCATTGAGCGTCTGGCCCATGTGAATATAACACATGTGCAGCGCATGGCTGCCTCGACCTTCTTCAGCTTGCACAACATATTCGAGAGCTTCGCGCTGATGGGCGATTGCCCGATCCCACTCTCCCTTCATCATCAACACGTAGCTAATACCGGTAAGCGCCCACCCTTTGTTGATCGGGTCCCGAGCCGTCTGGAGTACCGCCTGCGCCACCCGCTCCGCTTCGTCATAGCGTCCGACATCGACGAAAACGCGATATCCGACCAACCGTTCCGTCAGTCGCGCTGCCGCGATCAGTTCATCCCCCGGGAAGGCGAGGGCGATCCAGTCCAGCGCGAGCCGATGATAGCCGCGGTTCGCCCACAGGTTCAGGAGGTCTGTGAGCAGCGGCAGAAGCGTATGGCGTTCGTGCTTCCAGAACCAATCCATGGCCAGCAGCAGGTTCTCCTGATCGGCTTCCAGCCGATCCATAGAGCGAAAATCCTCCTGGTTGGCACGCGCTACCATATCGATATAGAAGCGGGCATGGCGTTCGCGATAGGCGTGCTGCATTTCTGAAGCCAGATTCTCTGCCGCGAAATGACGCAGCGTTTCCAGCAATGTATAACGCATTATTCCCAGCCGCTCTTCTTCGCGCGCCACGACCAGTGAACAGACTGTCAAATGGTACAGATACTCCTCGAAATCGGCGCAGCCGGTGACCGCGGCAGCAGCCTCTACAGACCAGCCGCCCTGAAAGACGGAGAGAGCGAGGAAAAACGTTCGCTGCTCGTCGGAGAGCAGATCGAGGCTGCCCTGAATCACGGCTCGCAGCGATTGATGCCGCTGCGAAAGCCCGCGCTGACGCGCTTTCAGGTCGGTCAGTCCGGTTTCCAGCGAGAGCGCGATCTGCTGCGGGGTCTGCGAGGTGATACGCGCCGCCGCCAGTTCCAGAGCGAGCGGGATGCCTTCGAGCCGCTTACAGATCGCAGCGACCGCAGGGGCGTTCCGTTCCGACAGCGTGAAATCGGGACGTGCGTTTTTCGCCCGATCGACGAAAAGGGAGACTGCAGCGAACTCCAGCAGACGCTCGGCGCGCGCGGCTGGCCCAGGCGCTTCCAGCGGCGCGACCAGCAGGACTGTCTCGCCCGCAATGCCGAGACGCTGGCGGCTGGTGACGAGCAGGCGCAGATCGGGAACCTGCGTCAGAAGCTGCAGCGCCATCGCGGCGACCGCGTCATTGAGATGTTCCGCATTATCGAGGATCAGGAGCAGAGTTCCGCGCCGACGGAGCACGCGAATTAGCTGCTCGTCGATCGGAGCGTCTGCCTGCGGCGCGACGCCGAGCGACTGCAGCGCCGTATCGTACAATCGTCCGGCGTCTGGCAGCGGTACGAGCGAAACAAAGAGACACTCACCTTCCCAATTCCTTGCCGTTTCCGTCGCCATTCGCGTTTTGCCAATGCCGCCCATACCGATGAGCGATACCAATCTGTGTGCTGTGAGGAGTTCGCTCAGTGTCCGCTGTTCGCGCTCCCTGCCGAAAAACCGCGTCAGATAGAGCGGAAGGGAGGGATTATAGGGGACAGCGAGTGGAGACGAGACTGGAGAATTAGTCCGAGCAGGCACCGACAGCGCTTCAGGCAGAAGGCGCATACCCTCTCCCTGGCGTGAGCGGGGAGCTACAGGGGCAGTGATAAGGTCTTCGTGCAGCAGTTCATACCGCGACTGCTCGGCGACAGCCCAATCCTCATAGAAGCCGGGAAGCAGGGGACCGGTAATCAGCAGCGCGGCCTCTGCGCTGTATCCGGCGCGCAGCAGACGTTCGAACTCCACCGTATCGCAGGCGACGGTTTCCGCGCGAAGGCGAACGCGCCCTGGCTCTCCGACATCGAGCACCGATCCAAAGACGATATTATCCGGCTCCAACTGTCGGCGCAGCGAGGCGAGAGTGACACGGAAGCGGTTTGCGACAAGCTCAGGGTCTTCCTCAGGCCATAGTGCCTCATACAACTCTTCGCGGGGGCAGGGACGATCCAGATGCAGAGCGAGATAGGCAAGCAGCGCTCCGACTTTATGGGAGCGAAAACGTCGTGTTTCTGTTCCAGAAGCATCCAGCAGAACGGGACCATTGAACAGCTGCACTTGCCAGATTTTGGTCATGTTCTTCCTCGACCTCACGATTTTCGATGCTGCCGGTTCGGAAGTATGCCAGCCCCGCATCCGATCGGCATCTAAAGAACCCGCAATTAGCGATTCGATTTCGGACGACGTGCTGTCCTGCCTCTATCCCTGCAATAATTATTCCATACGTTCCCGAAAATAGCGAACGGGATCCGCTGCGCTAAAATAACAGCCTCTATTTCGGCCGATAATTACAGCGTTCAGCCAGTTCAAAACATCGCATCTGAATATCTCATAAAATCGCCGCCCCTACAACTGCGCACAGAGTACACTGTCTGTAAGCGCGCTCAGTAAAAGCCGGGACATTCAAATCGCGTTTCTGGTAAAATACTCTGTATTCCGGTAGAGCTATTTCGCCTCGATAATTTTTTAGTGCTCTGATGGTCTCCTGGTCACTTGCCTCTCACCCGTGAAGGAAGCGTATGTTCATTCGAATCGGTTACGAAATTATCTTCGACTGCCCTGCTCCGACCCCAATGCTGCTGCTGCTCTACACCCATCCGTCCGTCGCCTCTGTGTTGCGGCATGCCGATCGTATTCAGACCGACCCCGAACTGCCTGTGCACGATTTCATCGATATGTACGGAAACCGATGCGGGCGGATTATGGCGCCTGCTGGGCGCCTGCGCATCTTCGGCGATACGGTTGTCGAAGATGACGGGTTGCCAAACCCGACTCATCCAGATGCCATGCAGCATGCGGTGCAGTACCTGCCGGACGAATGCCTGCCCTACCTCCTCGCCAGCCGCTACTGTGAGGTCGACAGTCTCTCCAGCATCGCATGGAACCTTTTCGGGAACTCTCCCACTGGCTGGGGTCGCGTACAGGCTGTTTGCGACTGGGTCCACAATCACATCACTTTCGGTTATGAACATGCCAACCCCACCAAGACGGCGAAGGACGTTTACGAGCAGGGCAAGGGGGTCTGCCGCGACTATCAGCATCTGGCGATCACCTTCTGCCGCTGTCTGAATATCCCGGCACGCTACGCGACGGGCTGGCTCGGCGATCATGGTATCGTTCCCGTTCCCGGACCGATGGACTTCAGCGCGTGGTTCGAGGTGTATCTCGGCGGGCAGTGGCACACGTTCGATGCCCGCTACAACACGCCGCGTATTGGGCATGTGCTGATGGCTACAGGTCGCGACGCCACCGACTGTGCCCTCACGACCTCGTTCGGATCTGCTCCACTCGAGCGCTTCGAGGTCTGGTCCGACGCAGTAGCCAGCACAGAGGTGCTTGCCGCGACGCGTCCGACTTCACTATAGATTCAACAGCCACCAGAGCGCCAGTGGTGTTTTGTCACGTGGCTCGGACCAAGTTTGGGCTTGAGTCGACTCATCGAACTGAAGTTTCTGTCTGGCATCGCAAAGCCCGCCTGCACGGAAGCGCCTCGAAGCGGAACAAGCAAAAAGCAGCCCCGACGACAATTTGTCGTCGGGGCTGCTCACGTAATGCAGACTATTATGTAGAGCTATCGATTTTCAAGCGGAATGTACGACAGATTGCGCGGACCGACATACTCGGCACGCGGGCGAATGATCTTCGTGCCCGGCTTCATCTGCTCCATCATGTGCGCGCACCAGCCTGACGTTCGGCTCACCGCGAACATCGGTGTATAAAGCCGCGCTGGCAGTCCCATCTCATAGTAGCAGGATGCGGAGAAGCAGTCCACATTGGCATAGATCGGCTGTTTGCCCGCCGCGATCCGGCTCGGCGTGTTGCTCAGTTCATCGACGAGTTTTTCGATGGCTGTCGTCATCTCCCACCATTTGGTATTGTGATGTAACTCCCCGAGCTGCCGGCTCATTGCGCGCAGATGCGTGGCGCGTGGATCGGGCGCGCGGTAGACGGGATGACCAAAGCCTGGAATGGGCGTTCGCTTCTCGCCGGTCAGTTTCGGCACTACATAGTCCGCCACCTTGCTCAAATCGCCGATTTCGAGCAGCATCTCCATGGTCTCTTCCGCTGCCGCGCCATGACGGAAACCGGAGAGCGTGCCGATGCCGGAGACCATGCCCGAATAGATATCTGCACCCGTCGCAACGGTCACGCGTGTCGCGAAGGTGGAGGCGTTGATTTCATGGTCGGCATGCAGAATGAAGTCTATATCGAGCGTGCGGACATACAGTGGATCGGCTTCCTCGCCATGCAGCATATAGAGGAAGTTCGCGGCGAGGCTGAGGTCGGCGCGCGGCGCGACAGGTTCGAGTCCCTGGCTTGAACGCTCGATCGCGGCGACGAGGGTCGGAAGCATCGCCTGCAGGCGCGCCGATTTACGCAGCGTGGCTTCATGGGAGTGGTTGCCGGTATCGGGATCGTACATGCCGAGCGCGGAGACAGCGGTGCGCAGGGCATCCATCGAAATCGCGGATTTGGGGTAGGCGATCAGTTGGGCGAGTGCTTCGGCGGGAAGGACGCGGTGACGTGCCAGATCAGAGGAGAATGCAGCCAGCTCCGTCTGGGAGGGCAATGCGCCGTACCACAACAAATAGACCACCTCCTCGAAGGTGGAGTGGTCGGCAAGGTCATGGATATTGTAACCTCGATAATAGAGGTTGCCTTCTTTTTGGACATCGCAGATCTCCGATGGTCCAATCACTACATCACGTAAGCCGTCGGCTGTCGCGGTCATTTGCAAACACCTCTCGCAGGTAGATTTCCCGTGTATTTTGGTTCGACTTCTTTTGTCGGTCGTGCTTCCGGACACAATGGATTCAGTTTACCATTTTCTCAGCCCTGGTGCAATTCCGATTTGTCTGCAATTTCTGCCTCGAGTAGATGAAACGGGGATAGAAGGCTCGTGCAAGAAGCACAAAATAGTAGACATTTATGCGGCCGGGCGTCTTAATTTCCATACGGGCACGACGGGAACAGGGCGCGTGTGCGAACGAGGCTGGTGAGCAGTGTCGGTAACACTAATCGGTGAGTTCCGCTGCCCTTGACAGAGCCTTGCTGAATGGAGTATGCTACCGCATCGATTGCAGCCCGCAAATACAGTCATTAATGATACGATTGATGTCGATTTGCCCCGGGAACAGCCCTCAATCTACGATTTTCGGCTTCAGAATCACCAACGAATTTACCTATCAACCAACCTAATGTGAAGGAATATGCACCGCTATGCAGGTTACCGCCGAGCAGACAACTCCCTGTACCGTCACCCTGGACATCGCCGTCGATGAAGAACAGGTCAGCCGCGCTTTCGATCGCGCGTATAAAGAGGCGGGACGCTACGTCAATATACGCGGCTTTCGACCCGGAAAAGCGCCCCGCGCGCTCGTCGAAAACAACGTCAACAAAGAGAAAATCCGCGAACGCGCCCTCGAATTCGTGATCACCGATAGCTACCTCAAAGCCATCGAAGAAGAAGATCTCACGCCCTACCGCCAGCCTGAAATCGAGCCGACGGACATCGAGGACAAAAAACCCTTCACCTTCAAGGCGATCATCCCGCTCGAACCGCAGATCACGCTCGGCGAATATACGGGATTGACTGTCGATAAACCCATTTTCAAGATCACCGACGAACTGGTCGAACAGCGGCTCGATGCACTGCGACAGGACAAAGCGCGACTCGAACGGATCACCGATCGCGGCGTCCAGGTCGGTGACGTCCTGATCGCCGAACAGCAGATCGTGCTCGAAGGCGATGACTCCGAACCCATCCCGCCCCGCCGCCAGCTGGTTCAGCTCGGCAGCAATTTGCCCGGCTACGACGAAGAGATTCTCGGCATGATGCCCGGCGATGAGCGCACCTTCAGCCTTACCTACCCGGAAGACCATGAGGAAGAGGCGCGGCGTGGCAAAAATGCGACATTCACGCTGAAGCTCAGCAGCATCAGCGGCAAAAAACTGCCCGATCTCAACGACGAATTCGCTAAATCGCTCGGCGAGTTCGAGACGATCGACGCGCTGCGCACCGCGATTCGTGAACGGCTCGACGCGGAAGCCATCCAGCTCTCCGACCAGGTCGCGGAGCAGAACCTTTTCGGCAAAATACTCGAAAACTCGACCATCGATTTTCCCGAAGTTTTGATCCGTGAAGAGGTGCAGGACACGCTGCGCCGCCTCGCAAACGATCTCCGCCAGAACAATATGCCCTACAGCCAGTTCCTGCTCAGCAATGGCGGCATCACCGCCGAACAGCATCAGGCAGGACTTGCGCAGCAGGCGGAGCTGCAGATAAGAACACTCCTCGCGCTGCGCGAAATCAGTATACAGGAAGACCTTCAGGCAACCGATGAACAGGTGGACGCCGAATTCGACCGCTTGATATCCGAGAATATAATCGACGATCAGCAGGCGCTTGAGTTCCGTGCAGACGGTCGTCGTCGCCTTCAGATCGCCAATGCGCTGATCCAGCAGCGACTGCACGATTTCCTTTTCGCCAACAATACGCTCACCGAAGTCGAAGCACAGAAACCGCCCGAAGACGAAGAGCTCGCGGAAGCTGGGGAAGAACCCACGCTCGACGTCGAATAAACGAAACCTTTCTAAAAACACCCTTTAGCCGGAATACAAACCTGCCCCGTCTCTCGTCATTAGAAAAGAGGGCGGGGCGGATCGATACTCGATCAGCCTTACGCAGGAGAGAACAGCATGGACCGCATACTTCGTCCGCCAGCCAATGTAATTCCGATGGTCATCGAGCAGAGTGCCCGCGGTGAACGCGCCTACGATATCTACTCGCGCCTGCTCAAAGAGCGCATCATTTTCATCGGCGAGCCCGTGTCCGACCACCTCGCCAACCTCGTGATCGCCGAACTGCTCTTCCTCGAAAAAGAAGACCCCGATGCCGATATCGACATCTATATCAACAGCCCCGGCGGAAGCGTCTCGGCAGGACTGGCGATGTACGATGTGATGCAGCACGTCAAGCCGGACATCGCGACCGTTTGCGTCGGACTTGCCGCTTCGATGGGGGCCGTACTGCTCGCGGGGGGTCAGCATGGCAAACGTTACTCGCTTCCGAACGCGCGCATTATGATTCATGCCGTCTCCGGCGGCTACGAAGGCACCGTGCAGGATGCCGAGATCCGCCTCAAAGAGATGGTGCGCATGCACGACAACCTGAACGAGATTCTGGTAAAACATACCGGGCAGCCGTACGAAAAAGTGCGTCGTGATATGGATCGCGACTACTTCATGTCGCCACAGGAAGCCCTCGAATATGGTCTGATCGACAAGGTGCAGGAGAAAGTCGCGAAATAGACCGATAATAGCGCAACGCTGTTCAGGAGAACCAACTTGTCGACAAGGGCTTTCGATCGCATCGATGGGCGCTGCGTATTGTGCGGCAAAACGCGGGAGCAGGTAAAGAAGCTGATACTCGGAGTCCATGGCGGCGTCTGCCTGGACTGCGTGGAGCTTTGCAACGACATCATTCGCAGCGACGTGCAGGAGGCGGATAAACACCGCCTCAGCTATCTCGGCGCGACCCCGAAGCCAAAAGAGATCTATCGCATTCTCAGCCAGTATGTCGTCGGGCAGGAGCGCGCCAAGCGCAGCCTGTCCGTCGCCGTCTATAACCACTACAAGCGCGTCAACAACCCGAGCCCGGACATCGAACTGCAGAAGAGCAACATTCTGCTGATCGGTCCGACCGGTTCGGGCAAAACGCTGCTCGCTCAGACGCTCGCTCGCATTCTCAACGTGCCTTTCGCAATCGCCGACGCGACCTCGCTTACCGAAGCGGGCTATGTTGGCGAGGACGTCGAGAATATCCTGCTCAAACTGCTGCAGTCGGCGGAAAACGCCAACCCGAACGGCGGTCTGGAGCAGACGGTGAAGGCGGCGCAACGCGGCATCATCTACATCGACGAGATCGACAAGATCAGCCGCAAGAGCGAAAACCCATCGATTACCCGCGATGTGAGCGGAGAGGGCGTACAGCAGGCGCTGCTCAAAATCCTCGAAGGCACGGTCGCGAATGTGCCGCCGCAAGGCGGGCGCAAGCATCCGCAGCAGGAGTATGTGCAGCTCGACACGACGAACGTTCTGTTCATCTGCGGCGGGGCGTTCGAAGGGCTGGCCGACATCATCGAGCGGCGCGTCAACAAGCGGACAATGGGCATTCGCTCCGATGTTGCGACGAAGCAGAAACGTCAGGAAGAGCGCGGTGGGCTGTTCAAGCATGTGATGCCCGATGACCTGCTCAAGTTCGGGCTGATCCCGGAGTTCATCGGGCGTTTGCCGGTGGTTGCGACACTCGATTCGCTTGATGAAGAGGCGCTGGTGAAGATTTTGACGGAGCCGAAGAACGCGCTCGTCAAACAGTACGCCAAGTTCTTCGAGTACGACGGCGTTGATCTGGTCTTCGCGGACGGGGCGCTGCGGGCGATCGCGCAGGAGGCGATGCAGCGCAGCACGGGTGCGCGCGCGCTGCGTACGATCATCGAAGAAGTGATGCTCAACATCATGTACGAGATCCCTTCGGCGAAGGACATCAAGCAGTGCCTGATCGAGGAGAACACCGTGCGTGAACGCCTCGACCCGACCCTGATCACCGGCACCGAACTCCGCCAGGCATCTTAGAGTTGACGGTGAGTTCGTATTTATGTTGACGTATCCGGTAGAAAAAGTTGAAGACGAGAGACCATTGATCTGGTCTCTCGTCTTTTTTCGGCTGCAGCCGTTAGGAGCGCCCTTATCGTAGTTGCAGGCGTTTTACAGCCCTCATCCCAACCCTTCTCCCTAACGAAGAATGAGTGGCAGGGAGAAGGGCAAATACAGCACTGTCAGCATTTTCCCTATCTTCACGAGCCTGCGAGTGGCAAGGAGAGATTAGTCGGGGGCGAGGTTGCATTTTCTCCCCTCTCCCTGCCATTCGTACCTCATTAGGGAGAAGGGATGGGGGGTGAGAGCAAGCAGACCGGGGTTTCAACCCTAAGAGCAGACGCACCATCCCCAACCCCTCCTTGAACAAAAGAAAAGGAGGGGGAGAAGAGGGGTGATGTCAGCTTTTTTAATACTATTGTCCGACAACGCGCTTCTGTCAGCCGCGCAGGGTTTCGATCTTCTCGACATACTGGCTGAGTAGAACGTTCGCCTGCTCCTGTGTATCCGCTTCGGCATAGACATGGAAGAACGGTTCCGATGAGTCCGGAAGCACCAGCGCCCAGTCCTTGCCATTGAAGAACTTGATGCCGTCTATCAGTTCGACATGGTGCCCGTTGCTTCCATTAATGGCGTCTGCCTCGCGGGTCAGCACGCGCATAATGCGACCCTTAATCTCCCACGGACAGCGGACGCGCTGCGAAGCCATGTGCGGGGCAGGCATTTCAGCGGCGAGCTCCGAAAGACGCAGATCGGTGGTCGCCAGCATTTCGAGCATTTTCCCGAAGGCGAACATCGCATCGAAACTCGGTTGGAATTCGGCGAATATAAAACCGCCTGCATCGTCGCCTGCGAAATCGACCTGCGCCTTGCGCCCCACCTCACCCGTGCAGAGTTCCATGAGATCACGCACCTCGGTTTTGGAGCGTGTCACCATTCCTCCATGCAGCCCGATCAGGTCTTCGATCATGCGCGGGGCAGTGACTGGCACGGCGATACGAGCCCGATCATGAGTGCGCGAGACGAGCACCGACATCATCGACAGCAGGTTGTTGCCCTCGATCACGTTGCCATATTCGTCGACGAGTGTCATGCGTTCGCCGTCCGCCTCGAAAAGCACGCCGATGTCGGCGTGGAGCGTCTGCACGATCTGCGACAGGCTTGGAAGAAGTGTTGCGCGGGCTTCCGGCGTCTTAGGGGTTTTCTGCACATCGGGATAGGCGTTGAGCGCGATCAGCTCGACACCCATTCGTCCGAGCATCGTCGGGTAGATGCTGGCGAGGCGACCATAGGCGAAATCCGCCACGACTTTGAGGTGCCGCCCCCAGATCGGCTTGATTTCGATATGGTGAAAGAAGTCCTCAGCATACTGTTCGATGCTGCGACCGGCAAACTCCAGTTGCCCTACCTGATTGGCATCGACGCGCCGGAAGTCTTCACGGAAGAATATCGTCTCGACCTTGCGCTCGGCGTTTTTGGAGAGGTAGACCCCTTGCTCGTCGAAAAATTCGATCAGCGCCATTTTCGGGTCGCCGGGCGCGAGACGGATGTGCACACCGCCGCCCGCCTGCGAGCCGAGTATCCCGTGACGCGAGATCGGGAGCGGCATAGAGCGCATGTCCAGAACATTTACCCCGACCGATAGCAGCCCGGAAATCATCGCGCGCTTCATCATACGCGCAACGGGACCTGAATCGCGACTCGTGACGACGGTTGCGCCTTTTTTGAGATAGCCGCCGAATGAAGCGCCTAGTTTACAGGCAAAATCAGGCGTAAGTTCGATGTTGGCGATGCCCATTACGCCATTCTTGCGGAACAGTGAGCCAGCCCATTTCTGCCCCCAGATCAGGCTCATCGTGACGGTGCTGCCCGCCTCGATGATCTTGTCGGGCCAGAGCTTGATCTGCGTGCGAATCGTCGAATCGTCTTCGATGCGGCACCGCGCCCCGATCACCGCGCCCTCCTGAATCAGGCAGTTCTGTTTGATCGTCGCGTGCGAACAGACGGTGCAGGCATTCAGCTGCGCTTCAACGCCGACGTAGACATTGTCCCAGAGGATCGAGCGATGTATTTTCGCCTTTTCCTCGACGATACAGTTGTCGCCAAGTACGGAATAGGGTCCGACGACCGCGCCTGCCTTTACTTTACAGTTGCGCCCGATCACAACCGGCGGCAGCAGCTGCGCGGTCGGATCGATCTCGCTGCCGTCGCTGAACCAGACTCCGTTGCTGCGCCCTTCGGAGTTGTCGTAGCCGATGCGAACGCGGGTCTGCCCGTCCATGACGGTGTACTGCGCTTCGCGGTACTGCTGCAGATTGCCGACATCGCACCAGTAGTCGCCATCGAGCACATAGCCGAACAGCGGTTTCTCCTCGCGCAGTATTTGCGGGAAGATATCGTGGCTCCAGTCGTAGTTTTTGCCCATTTCCATGTAGGCGAAAATCGAGGGCTCGAGAATATACATGCCGGTGTTGACGGTGTCGGAGAAGACTTCGCCCCAGGAGGGTTTCTCGAGGAAGCGACGGATGCTGCCTTCGTCGTCTGTGATCACGACCCCGAATTCGAGCGGATTGGGAACATGGGCGAGTACGATCGTCGCGACGCTGGATTTTTGGTGGTGGTAGGCGATAGCTTTGTCGATATCGATGTCTGTCAGGGCATCGCCACTGATAATGATGAAGGTATCGTCTTTGAGGTGAACTTCTGCCTGCTTGACGCTGCCTGCGGTGCCGAGCGGCGTATCCTCGACAGAGTAGATGAAATTGACGCCCCATTCGGATCCGTCACCGAAATAGCCTTCGATCTCATCGGCGAGATAGTGCAGTGTGACAATGATTTCGGTGATGCCATGCTGCTTGAGCAGCAGCACGATATGCTCCATAATCGGCAGGTTGAGTGCGGGCGCGAGCGGCTTCGGACGCTGCGAGGTGAGCGGACGCAGGCGCGTACCTTCTCCACCTGCCATAATGACGGCTTTCATACGAAACCCCCGTTTCAATCGCTGCGGCGCATTGTAAGAGAAACGCCGTAGTGTGGAAATGTTAAAAATAGCGGAATGATTCTAAAAATGGGCAGTCGTGCTATTCAGGCGCGAGACACCCACCAACACGATACTATTCATTATAATGCGGAATCAGAGACTGCGAATCAGGCACTCTTTTATTCTACAGTCTTATATTCTACTTTGTCAGGCATTTTCCTACATGATCCTCATATTTGTGCCACAAAAGATGATGACGCTGTTGCAGAGGAACGACAAGGCTGCGCTGCGCAGAGCTTTCTCCCCGGAAACAGGTATTGAGGCTGCTTTGCAGAAGACTAATTAAGCTTGCGACAGGCATTCGTCAGAAAATGATATTAGAGTTTTGCGTATTATCTGACGCTAGAAGGCGAAAACTGGCTGAAAACAAACAATGAGAGCCACAAACTAGTTTCCAAACACTTACAAATCGCTAAAATACTGAACTCTCTCAACCGTATAACTTTATTATTTCTGGATTCGTCTATAGCCGGAGCCGTCCAGATCGACGCGCGAGATATAGGTAGTAGGGAAAGCATACTCCATGACAAACAGGGAGCGACCATCCGGTGAAAAAGCCACGAAATACATGTCGTGCTCGGATTCATACACCAGGCGCTTCTTTGTGCCGTCCGTTTCCATGATCCAGAGTTGAGAGTCGAACGGTCCAAACACATAGGCAATTTTATCTCCCTTAGGCGAGACGGCAGGGTGACTGCCCTTCGCTAGCTCACGCTTTCCCGTCCGGTCTGAACGCATTCGCCAAATGTGATTGTCGTACGTTGAAGGATCGTGCGCGACGTAGTAGACGCTGTCATTAGTGGTGCTAAAAGCAGCCTGGTGTCCCAGCGTTCTTCCGTCGGTATCCAGCGGAGCCACTTGTTTACCTTCGGCGGTCATTGTGAATACAGTATCGTGACCGGGCATAGATCCTTGCGGGATGCGTTCGAACCAAATATTTTTCCCGTCCGGCGTGTAAAGGGGATTTGTATCATAGTCCGATCCGAACGTCACCTGTGTCTTCGCGCTGCCATCCGAAGCCATCTTCCAGATGTGGCCACAGTAGTTCGTCTCGCGACAAAAGAGTATCCAACGCCCATCGGGAGAGAAGCTCGGTGCGCTTTCGTAGTCGGGAGCCGTCGTAAGTTGTCTCACATTCTTGCCTTCGATATCCATTCGATACAAGTCGCCTTTGCCCGTGGCGGGAGAGTGATAGACGAGATACGTTCCGTCAGGGGACAGGGCAAAAGGGCGTTCGATACTAATGACGTTCTTCTCAACATGCCCCTGCACCCGCCAGGGAACATCATAGCCCATCGTAAAGAAATAGAGCAGCGCACTCAGACCCAGAAGCATCGGAATGCCGATGATAACCAGCAGAAATAAATAGAGTCGGATTCGTTTTGCGTACTTCTGGCGTAGAGTATAGAAACCCGCTGGTTTTATTGGAGAGAAGTTTGAATTCATTTTAGTTTCTAAATTTCTAGCAAAAAGGCAACTTTTGCTGACACCTCGGGCACGCTGGCGCGCTTATAAAATTGTCATATTGAAGTCGTCAAGTTTTGAAATAAAAATCATCGAGAACGATCTTAGCGTAAAGATGAAATTAGAGCGCCGAAATACAGCTATTGACGATTGTTGCGATCATAATCAAGCTAATAACTAATCCAAGTTGCTATCTTACCTGCGGTTGAAATGACGGCGCACCGAAAGTAGCATTTTGCGCCTGAACTTTTGAGATTGAAAAATCAAGATAACAACCTGGGTTATTTAGCACAACGCCCTATTAATGTTCAAGTGTGGTGAAAGAGAGGACGGGCACGTTCGCAGGCGCCATAAAGGAGGGCGGAACCGCCGCAAACTGCCAGAACGACACCTGGCAGCAGCGTAAAGCGAGTAGCTGCAATCGACAGGCAGGCGACACCGCAGGCGGCCTGAGCCATCGCAAGCGCTAGCCGGTTTGTTGCAGACGGCGTCCACAAAAGGGTTGTTCCAGAAACCACAGCACATAGTGTGATAGGGAGCGCTAGATGCGCGCCGAAACCATTGATTTTTATTTCATCGGACTGTGTATAGAGCGCGGGCAATACAGTGAGCTCCTGCACACTTCGTCTCTGCCAGGCAAACCAGAGGCTGCCGACTACGAGAGCCATGCCAAGCAGCGTTGCGATCACGTCACGAGAGGGCGAGCGCGACGAAGACAGCGGCTCTGAATCAGAGGCTTGGGGTGGGATTTGAGGCGATTGCGCTATGGAGTTCTGATCATCGGGCATTTGTGTCCTCTTGCTGTACGCTCTCTCACACTTATTGGCGATCCGCTCAGGCGTAGCGCAGGCTCACATCGCTTTCCTGCGATGTGTCGGCGCTTAATACTCTCTTCCAATTGTTGCAGGTTCTTGGAGCCTGTTATTCAGATACCCAATGCGCGTTTGCTGCATGGTTTGGCGCTGTTGATCTTTAATGCCTATCATTGTAGGCTATAACGGGATATCAATAGCTTGCCACCCTCGAATGCACTTGTCAATCCTCCGTCGAATCTGTCCCGAAAATCGATCCAGAAAATTGTCCTGATTTTGCTCGCTGAGTCTACTTGCGTTTGCCGAAGGACTGTGCTATCATAGCCGCACCGTAGCTGAACCTATCGAACGAGGGCGCATGGACTTCTGTTGTCTAATACTCATGACCGCGCTGCAACAAATTCAAATCACTGGTTAATGTACGAGAGCAACAGCTGTTAAGTGACGGTTTATAATATTGTTGGAACCGCATTTTCGTCGGTGCACTGCCTTTGGTATTACAACGCGTCCGCCGTCAAAGCGGTACACCTTGTCGCGATTCCGGACTTTATTGACACTACTTCATTAGCATTTAAAGGAGAGACAAATGGCATTTTCCGTGAAAAGCAATAAATCGGGCACTACCTGCTATCTGCATTCCCAATTCCCCGATTCGCGGACGAGCGAGCGGACACTGTTTCCCTTCACCAATGAGATGAAGGCGGAAGCTTCGCTGGCAGGTGTCTCCGGAGCGTTCACGGTTAGAGAGAGCATGCAGAACGGACTGCCACTGCTCAAACGAGCGACGTCAAAATGACTGCGGCAGACAATGACGGGCACCCGGATACGGAAATCATGGTGCAGGGATATTGCGTTCACTGCCGCTCGAAGCGACAGATGAATGGAGCCATTCAGGTGTGTAATCGCAGAGGCGGGCGAGACTTGAAGGGTCTCTGCGCTGTCTGCGGAAAGCCGATGTACCGTCTCGGGGGATGGGACACCGTGGCAGCAGGTCAGGAAAAAACTGCTCCCAGCGAACTACCTGCAGCGACAACTCTGTAACTATCGCAGGTTCACAATTGTCATTCGATATTGATACGCTATGTATTCGACACAACAATTCTAGCTTAGTTCGCCTGTTTTTTGCCGTATTTTAGTGGTTTGTGTACATCTTGACAGCAATTCTACATTGGGCTGGGATGGGGAAGAGTAGACGGCGCAGCGTCTCAGAGAGGGAGGGACAGGTGTGAGCCTCCCGACAATGCTGCCGTTGAATGTCGCCTCGGAGCCGCAAGCCGAAATGCAGCGCGATCTATGTGCTGCTTCAAGTTTGCCGGGTGCGCCCGTTACCGCGCAATAAAGTGTCCGCATGGCCGGCGCATCGTTTCTCGACCTGTCACAAGGGAGAAAACGAATGCGCTAAAGACGGCTTGCGGGAACGAAGGTGGTACCACGCGGGTTTACAACGCCTGCGCCCTTCCCAATTATCGGGGGCGCAGGCGTTTTTGTCTGTGTCCTATTTGATCAGTGATCTTTTCGAGTCGACTGGTGAGTAAACCAGTGCCCGAAGCGAAACGAGAATGAGAAGCGAAAGAGAGAAAATGATGTCAGAAGAGAACAGCGCTGCGGAGAATGCAGCGGATAAGGTGAATTCCGAGAAGCATAGTCCGCAGGCGGGAATAGAATCTGAGCTGGCGAAAGCCTATGAACCGAAAGCGGTAGAAGAGAAATGGTACGCGCGTTGGAAAGAGTCTGGCGTTTTCCAAGCAGTACCCGACCCGAACAAAAAACCGTACTGCATCACGATCCCGCCGCCGAACATTACCGGCAGTCTGCACATGGGGCACGCGCTCAACAACTCTGTCCTCGACACGTTGACACGCTGGCATCGAATGCGTGGGTTCTCCGCCCTGTGTCTGCCGGGCACCGATCACGCCAGCATCGCGACGCAGGCAGTGGTGGTGCGAACCCTTGCCGCCGAAGGCATCGACTACCGGACGCTCGGGCGCGAGAAGTTCATCGAAAAATGCTGGGAGTGGCGGGAGCAGTACGGCACCCGCATCTACTATCAGATCGAGAAGCTGGGCTGTTCGTACGACTGGGAGCGCGTGCGATTCACGCTCGATTCTTCGTATGTGGACGCCGTCGAAGAGGAGTTCCGGCGCTGGTACGAGCGCGGTCTGGTCTATCGCGGCGTGCGCGTTGTGAACTGGGACGTGAAGTTCCAGTCTGCGGTTTCCGACATCGAGGTCGAGACGCAGGAGCGGCAGGGCAAACTCTACCATTTCCGCTACCCGTTCGCCGACGGCAGCGGGCAGATCACGATCGCGACGACGCGCCCGGAGACGCTGCTAGGCGATTCGGCGGTGGCGGCGAATCCGGAAGATCCGCGCTATCAGCCGCTGTTCGGCACAATGCTGCGCCTCCCGCTGACCGACCGAGAGATACCTCTCATTGCCGACGACTATGCCAAGCCGGAGTTCGGCTCCGGCGCAGTCAAGGTCACGCCCGCCCACGACCTGAATGACTTCGAGTGCGGGCTGCGTCACAATCTCCCGCAGCATATCGTGATCGGCAAAGACGGCAGAATGACCGAACTGGCGGGCGTGAACTTCGTCGGTCTGGATCGATTCGAAGCGCGAAAGAAAGTGGTTGCCGAGATGGACGCACTCGGTCTGGTCGAAAAAATCGAGGATTACACGATCCAGACTCCGGTCTCGGAGCGCAGCGGGGAGGTGATAGAACCATTGCTGTCCGAGCAGTGGTTCGTGGACATGAAGCCTCTCGCGAAGCCCGCGATCGATGTCGTGCTGGAAGATAAAATACACTTCTTTCCGGCGCGATATAAGGATATCTATCTGCATTGGATGGAGAATATTCGTCCGTGGTGCATCTCGCGCCAGCTCTGGTGGGGTCAGCGAATCCCGATCTGGTGGACGAGCGATGAACAAAAATCAGGCGATCAACCGGCAGTCGGAACAAAAGCGGAGGATCAGAATCAAAACGGCGATCTGCGCCATGCGTTTGCACGGACTCGAGAAGAGGCGATCATTGCGCTCGGCACGGAGAACTGCTGGCAGGATGAGGACGTGCTGGACACCTGGTTTTCCTCGGCGCTGTGGCCTCACGCGACGCTCGGCTGGCCGCGTGATACGGAAGACCTGCGCTACTACTACCCGACCAACCTGCTCTCGACGGCGCAGGAGATACTCTATCTGTGGGTGGCGCGGATGATCATGACCGGACTGGATTTCGTCGGCACTATACCGTTTCACGACGTGTATATCCATGCGACCGTGCTCGATGAGAAGGGCGATCGCATGAGCAAATCGAAAGGCAATGGCATCGACCCGATCGACCTGATAGAGCGGTACGGAGCGGACGCGACGCGCTTTTCGCTACTCCAGCAGGCGGGCAAGAATCAAGACATCAAGTACAGCGAACAGCGTACCGACATCGCAGGGAACTTTTGCAACAAGCTCTGGAACGCCTCGCGCTTCGTGCTGATGAACCTCGATGCCACGACGACCGGAAAGCTCCCGCCTGGCGAGCGTCTGACACTCATTGACCGTTGGTTGTTGCTGCGGCTGAACCGAGCGATCGACGGCGTGAACAAAAACCTCGCGACCTACGACATGGACGACGCGACAGGCGAGCTTTACCGGTTCTTCTGGAACGATTTTTGCGACCAGTATGTCGAGATGGTGAAGCCGCGCCTGCGTTCCGACGGAACAGCAAAAGGAGAAACCGAAAAAGCCGACGCGCAGAATGTACTTGCCTTTGTGCTGGAGACGACTCTGCGGCTGATGCACCCGCTGATTCCCTTCATCACGGAGGAGATATGGCAGGCGCTGCCGCATTCCGGCGAGACGATTTGTCTCGCTGCGTACCCAGTAGCCGACTCCGCTTATGAAGACCCAAACGTCGAGACGGCGTTCGCGCTGATCACCGAGGCAGTGCGCGTACTGCGCAATATGCGTGCCGAGTTGGGCATACTCCAGAGCGTGAAGCTGAATGCCGCAGCGGTGGCGAGCGTCCCGATTTCACACGTGACGCTCCGCGAGCAGGGCGCTTTGATCGTCAATATGGCGCGTCTTGAGCGGCTGGAGGTAGTGGAAACAGCACCCTCTGCGGAGGGTGGAAAATGGGTTGGAACGCCGATCGCGGGAGGAGTTGAGTTGTTTCTGGAGATCGGGGACGCTCTGGATACGGGAAAGGAGCAGGAGCGGGTTGCAAAGGAGTTGGGGGAGGTCGAGAAGCAGATAGCCCGTGCCGAGGGTATGCTGGGCAACGCAAGTTTCGTCGAGCGTGCCAGTGCGGAGAAAGTTGCGGAGGAGCGCAGGCGTCTCGCGGAGTGGCAGGACAAACGTACCAAACTCGAAGAACGCCGCCGTCAGCTCGAGAAATAAAGGATGTGAAGTGTTTCAGGGGCGCGACTTGCTGCGCCCCTGAAACACTATTTTGCCTCGAAGGTTCCAAAGGATGCCAGTTCTGTGCTGGGGACAAATCTACAGAGCGGCGAGAAACGCGGGCACATCAGCAGCGAGCATTATCTCGGGGTTGATTGCAGGCATGCCTTCCAATCTTGCTGCGCGCACAAGACGTTCGTCCGCCGCCACGAGCAGGAAATTCGTCCTACTGTCCGGTGCAAATGTCTGTATGTAGGATTGAAACAAAATCAGCAGCGCAGCATCCGTCGCATTGAGGTTATGCGCTTCCATGAGAGCAATGCCGAGGTAGAACGCAATGTCGTCGATCGAGAGCAGCACAAATTCTGGATCGTTGATTAGTTCGATACGGAGGGCGGATTTGGCAGCATGAAATGCCACACTGGCGATGGCACCACGATTGAATTTGCGAAGAAGTATAGAAACAATTTCAACATAACTGACAGAGGAGGAGACCATCTTCGCTTTTGGAACCGCCGTAAAAAAAGCTTCTACCGTGTCGCTTCCAATCTCTGGCGCGTACCGTTTCGCCAGTGCGCTGGCATCCCACAGCAGAACGAGCATGGGCGATTATTCTCCTTCACGCATACGCCGAATCTCACAGGAGAACACGTTGTCTTCAGGGCGTATTCCCTGGGCTAGCATCAGTTCGCGGGCTTTCTGAGCCGTGGCATTGGGGTCGGGAACGAAGCCTGTCTCCCTGTCCTGTCCTTCGAGTATCTGCCTTAACGCCGTTTTATCAGCAATCATATTCTTGGCAATCAGATTAGTGCTCATCGTCTTGCTACTTTCTCGTTTTCGATTTTATGTTTACCTATTCGCCTGCCTTCAAACACGGGGCTAAGCTGATACCTCAATTTATCGTTACGGTGGATACATTATACTTCACACCGTAGTTATCCGTAAAACCGAACATTTCTGCGAATTGGCTCTGGCACTCTGCGGAGAAGGTTGCGGAGGAGAGCAGGCGTCTCGCGGAGTGCCAGGACAAACGTACCAAACTCGATGAGCGCCGCCGTCAGATGGAGAAGTAGAGAGTGAAGAGTATGACGGCGCGCGACTTGCTGCGCCCCTGAAAGTGGTTTTTCCTGGCTGCAATTTCCGATAAAGCAGGAATCGAGGGAGTAGAACTGGGAATGGTACGCGGGGTGTCTTTTTTGCCCGGCTGCTGGCAATGCCGTACTACTGTAGAAACCATGGAGGCGGGTAAATGGGCAAATCATCACGACAGGCGGTCGGGATCATCGCATTGCTGACGATCATTGCATGTAGCGTGCTGTTCAGTCTGCTGCATATCGGGCAGGCGGCAACCGCGCCCGGCATATCACTCGGCAATTCCGTACAGGCTTCTATACATTCTGGCACTTCATCCGGTACTGCTGGAACGCCCCCTGTTATCGCGGGCAGGCATTCCTCTGCGGCTGCCGATACCGTTCCTACGGCACAACTGCCCGAGCCTTCCGCTGGCACAATCGCTGCTGTACCTACTGTAGTGATTATGCAGGAGATCGTGGTTCATGTCGCGGGCGCAGTAAAGAAGCCTGGCGTCTATCATCTGCACCCTGGCGCGCGAAACGAAGATGCGCTCAAAGCGGCGGGAGGCGCGAGTTCTGACGCCAGCCCCGATGCCATCGATCTTGCAGCACACCCTGATGACGGGATGCAACTCTACTTCCCGACGCGTAAAGAACATCCCAACGGTGGTGCAGACGCGATGCCAACAGCCGTCACGGCCGCAGGAAAAACTAAGCTCGGCACTAAGGGTAGCGTGTCGCATGTCGGTGCTGCACATGGACTCGCCGGCGGTAAAGCCGACAAGCTGACCTCACCTGGACAGGGGCAGGTGAATATTAATTCGGCGAGCGCAGCGGAACTGATGCGTCTGCCCGGCATAGGTCCAGCGATGGCGGCTCGCATTCTCGACTACCGCAAACAGAACGGCGCGTTCAAGAGCCCGGACGACCTCAACCAAGTATCCGGCATAGGCGAGAAAAAATTGGCGAAACTGATTCCCTTCGTTCGCATCAAGTGACCGTTACGGCTTTGTGCTTGCTCATCCATAGACGCCGCTTACCAGCCAATTCCCTATAGTCAGTATTTGACTGTACTGTTGCTAGCGCCATAATGAGACGCCAGCATGCTGCACATCAAAATATTGGTGATGTCGTCTGCAATTTGAATACAGCTTTAGAAACTGATGCAAGTGTCTCATTTCGACACGAGCACTGATTTTCGTTTACGAACGAGTTCGACTGTTCCGAGCATGCCAATGAGAAGCGCGATTCTGCCAGGTTCTGGCACTGCAGAATTGTTCAGTGAGAATTGCGCGCCAGTATTCTGAATGTACAGATTTTTGCTGTCGAGTATGGTTCCGTCACGTAGTTTCCCGGAAAGTGAGTACCAACTGAAGCCGAAATAGTTGGCGTTCAGGAGGCTGTCGCTCAGTCCTGTCCCAAAGAAGTTGATCGTGCCACTATCATGAGCGCCTATATCTCCGCCGATGCTGCCTCCGCTGATATTGACTATACTGCTGTTTCCAGCCAGTAGAAATCCATTGATCCTACCTCCGCTAAAATTGGTTGTACTGCTGTTTTCAGCCAGTAAGATATCGCCGATGACGCCGCCGCGCATATTGACAGTGCTGCTATTGAGAATAAGTAAGAGTCCTCCGAGATTGCCGCCGCCAACCAGATTTACAGTCGGACTCGTTGGATTGTTTCGTTGTCGCGATCGCTCTGACTTGCGAAGCCGACGTAGGTGTCACCGTTTACATAATAGTCGATTGTGGCATTGCTGCCAAAGTAGGCATCCTGCGCGTGGGCCGTCTGATGGATTTCGAGCAGAAGAAATGCCGCGAGCAGTGCGGGAAGGCGAACAGTGACATGGTTCATGACTGATTGTCCTTTAATCGAGATGCGTAATGTGCCTGTAGGATTTACTTTTAATGTGGTTGGGTTCTATAACGAACTACGATACTGCCCGGCGATGTGGAAAACACGACTGATTATTTTCGTCTCGTTTTTCCCGACTCCGACAACAGAAGCCGCTTGTTGACTGTAGCATATTCCAATCGATCAAGCAAAAAACAGAGCAGCTTTACGTATCCTTTTCTGGTATATTCAAGCTATTCATCTCATCCAACTCTTTCGAATAGACAATCGTGTGAATGAGTGGGAGTTTCGAATGCCTCCTCTTGCGTATAGTATTACAACGACGAATTTGTGATACACTCTCTTGACGCTGTTTTACGGCTCAGGAGGTGCCTTATGGATGCCAATGAGTTTGCTTCTTTATACGACACGTTCTGTGATTTTCACGCCTTCTTTGCGCCCGCTTTTGGA
>JBBQPY010000032.1:0-35140 GCA_038216735.1 Chthonomonadales bacterium | reverse complement strand
ACGCCGCTGTCGGGGTACATCCGCACAACGCAAAGGATTGGACCGACGAGGCAAGAAAGCGTCTTCGAGAGCTGACTTCACACCCGAGCACGGTGGCGTATGGCGAGATCGGACTGGATTTCCACTACGACTTTTCACCGCGTGAGGATCAATACACTGCCTGTCGCATTCAGCTGGAGATTGCCGGGGAGGCGGGTCTGCCGATCATTTTTCACTGTCGGGAGGCATACACCGAGCTGCTGGGGCTCCTGGCAAACTATCGCGGGATCGACGGGGTGATGCACTGCTGGGCAGGAACGGTGGCGGAAGCACAGCAGACCGTGGAACTGGGGCTATCGCTCGGTTTCGGCGGAACGCTGACGTTCAAGAATGCGGAAGAGGTACGACAGTCCGCGCTGTCGGTTCCGCGTGACCGCCTTCTCTTGGAGACCGACGCGCCGTACCTTGCGCCCGTGCCATATCGGGGCAAACGCAACGAACCGGCCTACACGCGATTGGTTGCAGACAAGATGGCGGAAGTGTTGAACCTGCCGTACGAGGAAGTCTCGGCGCTGACAACCGCCAATGCACAGCGCGTTTTCTCCCGCATGCCGAAGTGAATTTTGTTTGAGAACGATTCTATCAGCTGGCGCTGCATACTCTAACCCATTGCTGGCGGATGACCTGGATGTTAGAGTTTGGATTATGGAACATCTGCGTTACAGCACTGCTGAGATCGTTGCACGCGGCAAAGAAATATATAATACACAGTTGCGCGCGAAGATGGATCCGAATAACATCGGAAAACAGCATTGTAGCCAGTTCAGAATGACTGTCACCGTGAGCCGGGCGCTGGTCTTCCTCCCATACCTCCCGACATATAGCCGCCACCCGAATTTCCACCACCCTGATAGCCTCCCTGAAACGAATTTGTTCCGTTCTTGGAGTGCTCCATGCTCTGCTGCATTTTCTCGCGATAGTCGGTCGGAGACATTTGCGCGGTAGGACTGGGTTTAGCCACGGGTGGCTCCCGTGTCGCCCAATACGCAAGACCTCCGATCAAAAACAGCAGACATGCGACTGCTGCGACAATGATTTTGGGATCGGCTTTTTGCTTCATAAAAGTGCCTTTCTGTCAGTGCGCTGAGCAAAATATCGAGGTGCAGTCTGAATTCGCATAGTGAAAAAAGTGACAACAACAAAGGGATAGACGAAAAGCCCCGACCAGTGACGTTACTTGCCGATCGAAACCGAGTGTCGCTTCTGATGTATGAGTTCAGCCAGGCGCTGACGGTACGTCTCCCGACGCTCCGTCCACGTCTGCGCCGCCAGTTCATACTCCTGAGCGGCTTTGTGCACCTGAGCCAGCGCGAGCCATGCGTCACCTGCCATCTCGTGAGCGGCCGGGTCGGCAGGCAGCGTGGACAATACTTGTCCGGTCAATCGCAGAGCCTCGTCGGCATGCCCGACTTCGATCAAGTCGCGCGCTGCGGCCAGCAGGACGGGCGGAGCATCCACCGGGCAATCCAATGCGAACGCCATATGCCGCAAACACCCCAGTACATCTCCCCATTCCGCCAGCGCCCGTGCCAGTTCGCGCTGTGCCTTCCGGTTTTTAGGATCGACCGAAATCGCTTCCAGAAGCGCCGCACGGTGCGTTTGACGCTTCAGGTTGCTGAGGTAAATATCGCCCCACGCCTGCGTTTTAGCGACGTTTCCCTGCCGATTGTAAATCTGTTTCAGCAGTTGAGGCGCCACTGGCTCGAGCGGATCGAGCGCTGCTGCCCGCTCGAGCGGTGCGATCGCCTCCTGCTCATGGTGACTTTCCACAAGCACCCGTCCTAGCAACACATGTGCGTCGGAATCATTGCCATCGAGGGCAATCGCGCTTCGTGCTTCTGCTTCTGCTTTTGCGATATCCAGTGGCGATTTCGGGTGATCGATCAGCCAGCCGGCATACTGCCGATGCACATTCGGCAATTCGGGGCTTAACTGAGTCGCCTTCTCAAAAGCTCTTCGTGCCTGTTCGTTCAGGTTGATCTTGGCATATACCATCGCAAGCTGAAGTTGATCGGGACCGCTTTGCGGAAGGAGTGCAGCCGCTTTTTCTGCTGCCGGACGTGCGCCTGCTGCATCATTATTGCCTAGCTTCGCTGTGCCGAGGTAGGACCACGCCTCACCATTGGAGGGCTCGAGCGTCGCCGCCTGTTGAAGTTCCGTGATTGCAGATTCGAGAGTGTGCTGCGCGAGATAAAACTTCCCCAGGGCAATATGCCCCTTGCCGGAGCGCGGGTGCGTTCCTACAAACTGACGCAGCTCGACGAAGGCTATGCTCACCCTCCCACTGCCAAGCAGCGCTCGCGCCCACTCTTCACGGAGCTCTGAGGTATCGGGGTCTAATCCCACGGCATGTTCGAGCACTGGCGCGGCTTCGTCAAAACGGTGTGCTTCGTTGAACCGCTTACCGAGATAATAGAGGAATGTGGGATTATCCGCATGTCTCGTACGATCGCCTATTAAGGCGGCGAGCGTTTTCAGTGCCCACTGTCGGCGGTAGTACCACGAAGAGTGCACGGTGCTCCACCACGCAGCGAAGAGCATCACTGGGAATAGCAATGCGATTTTCCAGAGCGCTTGACGACGGTGTGACATTCTCCGAGTCAGAGGCGTCTGTGGAAGGGGAGATGGAGTGAGTTTAGATTCCGGGGCAGCTACTTTTGCCCCGGAAATTTCCTTGCTGGCGAACGTGTTTTTTGCCATTGAACTCACAATGGACTCGAATTGAGTCAGGCTCAGTTAGTTGTGGTTATGCCAGATGTCTTCCGGTGTGCCAATTTTTGCTTGCAGTGTGTTCGGTCCTACAGCCTTAGCATGTCCGTCTGCGAAGACAGCATTGTTCTTCTGTGAGTGCCGGAAGATAGGTCGATAATGTACATCTCCCCAGGTCGATCCCCAACGAGTGTCGCCGTAGTTTGCGGGGTCTCCTCCAGGGATCATAAAGTCGTACTCAGGGGCAGTGTGGCTTGTCCAGATGACAGGGTTGAATTTAAACGGACCACAGTCACCCACTGAGTTGACCGGATCTGTACAGACGTTGCTGCCGTCCATGAAGTTTGGATCTGCCGGGTCTCCTGCTGCCGTCTCATCTGCCGCAGCTGCGTCGGCAAAGGCAACGAGATTCGAGGGCTGATTGATTTTGGCGAGCGGAATGCCGTTGGTGTATCCGTTGGTCAGAGGGTAGCGATTGTAGCCATAACTAGAGGGAATGCCGCCTCCCTGAGCTTTGTTCCATTGCGCGGCAGGATAGTCCGGGCAGGAATAGACACCCTTCGATTTGACGTTGTTGGCGGCAGCATGAGGATCGGCAACCCCATACTTCTGGATATAGGGCTGCAGGGTAAACTGCCAGCGGCCATCATCATTGGAATCGTCCGGAGTCCAGCCAGGAGGGGTAGTTTCGTCATAATCCTGCTGATATTGGATGAAGCCCATCCCTATCTGCTTGAGGTTCGAGATGCATGATATCGCGCGCGCCTTCTCGCGAGCCTGCGCGAAAACAGGAAATAGAATTGCCGCTAATATGGCGATGATAGCAATGACGACGAGTAACTCGATCAGAGTGAAGCCTTTACGGAACATAATTCATCTCCTTTTACCCACTTGAGCCGCCCATGATACCAGTAGGTGGATTGTTTGATGCGAGTGTCTTGCTGTGATGTAGTCTGAGTCAATGGACTGAATCACACGAATAATTCATCACCGGAAAACGCATCGAATTGTAGGACAGGCAAACTTACGAAGGCTACAGAACGGCTACGAAGGCTACAGAACGGCATAGAATAAGACACCAGCTTAATGCGATACACTTTGTGAAACCGGTTACAGTATAACCTGCTGCGATGCACAGCTACTCTTCCTGATGGTCTGCTCATCGCGACCTTTGCTTCGACAACGCGGTGAAATTGATGTAACGGAGAAAAAACCAAGTGAAGAACTGCTGCGATGCGGTTCTCACGGTTTCACACACTCTCTCTCATTACCGCAATTAAGCGCAGTATAACATTGCTGCCCTATTTTGTAAACAATTTTCTTGATAATGCGTCCAAATAACAATGATTCGCGAATATTACTGCAATTCGTAAAAGATATGGAAGCTATCACTCGCAAATGATTATTACAACGAAGCACGGTTACCTGGCAAATAGAGTACAGAATCTCAGCGGAACAGGAATCGTCAGGGAGCCACTCCTTCAATTGGCGGAGATGGTTAGTGCGCGAAATAGCTTGCAGGGATATGCGCCTCTTTTTGATAGCGCGATCAGTCTCGAGGTTTTTTCAGCCCGAGGTTGGTGTCGATCAGAGCGATTACATAAAGCGCAAGCGTGAGGGCAAGACAGGCAATCAGGGAGACGGACAGACGAGCGCCCCGATGCTCTCCACTGAAACCATAGGGGGACCAGGCGAGGAGATAGGCGCAAACTGCATCTCCGATCAGAAAGAAGATGCCCTTCGGCACCTCTCCATTATGCATCTGACCGAGACCAGGCATCAGCAGCGAGAGAATAATCGCAAAGCCCCGATGTTTGGGCATCGCTTCCGGATCTGCTGTACTCCAGATGTGCTGCTGCATCAGAAGTTCGCCGTATTTACGCTCGGCAGAGGAGCGTTTGGGATCGGCTTGCACCGCGCGTTTGTAGGCAGCGAGTGCTTCGTTGGTGCGCGCCACGCCCTGATACAGGTCGCCGAGCAGCTCCAGCGCCGCGGCATCTTGCGGCGTCAACAGAAGTGCCTCACGGCACTTTACCGCCGCGTCCTTATACTTCTCCTGCCTCCGCAGCAGTGCCGCATCACGCAGTATTTGAGACGCCTGCTGTTCTTCCGCGACAGACGCTCGGCGAAACTCGGGCAAATCCAACTCGACGGCTTCGATCGCCTCGACCTGTGCCGCCGCTTTTTCCGAAATCAACTGTGCTGCGAAGACCGACAGCGCGTCCGTATTCGGAAGCCTGGATTTTTTCGCAGGTGTAGGAGAAGGGACAACGGCTCCGGGTGAGCCAGTAGCAGACTGCCGAGCAAGCGTTTTCGCTGGCAGATCGACGGAATGCGCATCGGCATTGAGCAGCCGCCGAACCTCTGCTGGCGTCATGCCTCGTGCGATCAGCTCACGCTCAATTTTGCTGCGTTTCTCCACGTCGGCGAGCATTACATCTGCATCGACCGAATCCGGCGTGTAGTCGGCTGATGGGATCAGCGTGGAGCGCGCCGCCGAATCGGGCGCTGCGTTTAAGGAAGGCGGTACGAGCCCACCGGGAGCAGCGATCGATTGAGCTGAAGACTGATGTGTTGTCGCTGCCGTTTGGACTGGAAGGCTGCTTCCTATGGCGTTTGCTTTCCAGCCAGGTATTGTGCCTGCATCGGCATCTGGGTCTTCCGTCATCGACTGCGCCCTCCCTAACTGCTAAACCAGATCATCCGATTCGTCGCGTTCCGCCTCTCCATCTGTTCCCGCGACCGTTTCGGGCGCATTGAGACTCTGGAATCGACCGGTTCCGCTGAGCGGCGTGTCCGGTTTCAGATCGAGTTCGAGTCGGGGGGCTTCCGCCCAGAACTCCTCGATACGGTAGAACTCGCGCTGTTCTGCTGCCATCGCATGAACAACCACATCGCCATAGTCGAGCAAAATCCAGGTGGCTTCCTGATAGCCTTCGATTCTGAGCTTACGCAGTCCTAGTTCACGTAGTTTGTCCTCGATACGGTCGGCGATCGCGCGTATTTGAATGCTCGATTTGCCGGTGCAGATCAAAAAGTAGTCCGCGATAATCGTCAGCTCGCGCAAGTCTAGCGCAGCAATGTCTTCGGCTCGAACACCGTAGGCGGCTTCTGCCATGATGCGAACCTTTTCAGTAGAATCGAGCGCTCCGACGAATGGATCCGCGCCATTCGAATCCAAAAGTTCTTCGGAATATCGTTCTGTATTTGCTTCCGCTGCATCTGATTCCGATAGCGGGCGAAAGCGAATTCCCGGTGTTTGTGTTTCGTTCATAATTCCTGCTCTGTTCCTGATCTACTGCTGGTCTTCATTGACTTGATTGCGTACCGAACCAGCCAGCTTATTTTTTCCCTGTAATCTCAGGGCTTCCCTTGTCTGCTGCAATTATTGCCACAGACGCATTTCCTTTATTCGGATTTTCTGAATTTCTCTCGATTGCCTGCCCGGAGTAAAGCTTGTGTTTGCTGATATAGTCTACCACGCCATCCGGCGTCAGGTAGCGAATCGGCAAACCCTGTGCGATACGTGTCCGAATATCGGATGAAGAGATGCCCACGCCCTGTGCCCCAAGCAGCAGAATGCGCTGTAGATATGCCATCGGCAGCCGATCTTTGAGCCGATTGAGGTCGTATCCCTGGCGCGCAGCGGCGATGAAAGTAGCCATCTGCACAACCTCCTCATGTCGTTTCCAACTCAAAATGTCCGCTACGGCATCTACTCCGCTAATGAAGAAAAGTTCAGCCTCTGGCTGCTGTTCACGCAACTGCCGCAGTGTATCGATCGTGTAGGACGGTCCGATACGGTCGATCTCCATAGGCGAGCAGCCAAAGGCGCGGTTCGTATGAGTGGCGATCAGGCTCATCGCATAGCGGACGCTTCCAGGCGTAAAACCGTTCTCCAATTTATGCGGGGGCTGTCCGTTGGGCACAAAAAGCACGTTGTTGAGGCGAAACGTGACCCGAGCCTCCTCCGCAACAAATAAATGTCCATTGTGTATCGGGTCGAATGTGCCGCCCATGATGCCCAGTCGCATTGTGTCTCTCTGTATTCCGCCGAAAGGATCGTTTCAGCGTTGTGTCTACCTTCTCGTCCAGTCCCGCTGTTTTGTTCAACAGCTTTGGGTTCTCAACTTATAAACTATTTATACTGCATCAGGGAAACTGCAGAAAGCGCACCCCGGTCTTATCGATCTCGATGCCGGAGAGCGATGTTTCTGCGCTGATGGACAGCGAACGAATCGCTGATTGCGGCAGCAGTCGGCTGAGTCTCGTGAGTGGAATAGCTGCTTCCAGCGTGCGTCCACTCGATGCGATGACGATAGGATACTCGATTTCGTGATGGGAACTCGCACGTGTCGTATCGTTCCTCTCTCCAACAGGCATCGCGATGACGGTCGCTTCTGGCGCGGAAGCGCCGTTCACGCCAAACGCGCGCAGGTGCAGAGTATACGTGATGCGGCGAGTGAGTGGCTGTCGGCAGTCGAGACGAACGTAAAGATTATTGCTGTCACGGCAGGCATAGAGCGTGCTGATATCGCCGCCGCCCTGCATTTGCCGCAGCACATCATCGCGCACCGGATCGATCAGTACGGGCGTAAGCTTTCGCCATTCGCGGGTGTCGGCATCGACTTTCATCGTATCATCCGGGACAGTTCGCAGTGTGACCGGGGTTATCTCGCCGTAGAGTTCCGTTCGCCTTGCAAAGCCATTTAGAAAGCTGCCCATCATCGCAGTCTGGCTCGGATAGAGCGCGACGCTGCCAGACTTACGTACTGTTTGATCGGCAGTCAACGGTAGTAGAGACCAGTGAGTGTCTGTATGCGCCATCTCATCGGGTGGCAGCAGAGGGGCATTCGCTGTCGAAAGCGAAACAGAGGGCCAGTCGCCACGATGCACGAGATAGTAGCGCAGCTGAGTCTTCTTCGCCCAGACGGCTTCCTGTGGATCAGCCTGCAGTTCGAGCAGTGCGCGTGTCACAAAGGCGGCTGCAGCGGCATGATCCGGATGATCTTCCGCAGGATGAGTCACAGTGATCAGTGTCGGGCGAAATTCGCGCAGGCTTTTCTCGATGTCCCGCACCACGTTTTCGCCGCAGTAGATGGTGTCAGGGCTATAGGTGTTTGGGTATGGCGATCGATCGCAGCGAGTGTAGGTCGAGTAGAATGCCTTTTCAGGCGACCAGTATTCGTTCCAGATCGGCATCAGCCCGCGGTCGGGATAGCCGAAGAAATGCACGTTTTCGCGGTCGACTCCCAACCCTTCGAGCGCGCGACAGGATTCCTCCTGCCTGAGCGCGGCAAACCGTATATAATCGGCTGCTTCGATACGCAGTTTGTGTGTCTGGCACTCTACAGCGGCACGGAAGGCGTCACCGTTCGTCAGCATCCCGATCTGTACTTTGCCGCCTGCTGCAAGCGTTTGCTGCATGAGTCCTGCGCATCCGAGCGTCTCGTCATCGCAGTGCGGCGCGAATACCATGAGCCGCGTTGAGTGCTGCGGCGTGGGCATAACAGAAAACCGGGCGATATCAAGCCCGGTAGTTGCAGAGCGTCGGTTATAGTAATAAGCGGCGCTCGCTGCGCCGAGGTAGACGCAGGGAAGGGCGAGCGCGAACAGCGCGACACGGAGTATGGTGAGCACGGGCATACGTAGTATTTGGCGGGATCGGCGCGAAGACAAGGTCTTCTCCTGATTACAATGCTGCGAGTCAATTAGGTAACGTATTGTACATGCGCTAATGCCAAAGACAAAGGCAGTACGCTAACGGAAATACAAGGTGCAGGAATTTGTTGCTCTGACTACATTAGATGCTCGGAACACTGCAAGCCGACGAAACCGATTCGATCGTGATCTGCCTCTTGCGCAATTACGGCGAAGGACTAACGATCGCAGCAGTCTTCGTCTATCGCTCGTTCTCCGAGCGCCACGAGACGAACGGACGCTCGAATGCCAGATAAAATAGGGCAGACAATCCAAGGCACACAGGTATACCGACACAGAGCAGAAAACCAAACTGAAAGTAGTGCGAAAAATGATGCTGACGTAGTATATCACTAATTCTTTGCAGGATCGGAAAATGAATCAAGTAAAGGCTGTACGAAAATGTCCCAAGCCTCATTAAAGCTCGTGACTCCAGCCCCAGCACAGCCGCTTTATGCAGCCGAAGTCGGTTCGATTCATTGCTGCAGGCCAGGATGAACAATGCTGCAAACGCTCCGACGAATACGTCGATTATCCAGTAAAAATCGAATTCGAGCCACTGCGGTCGTAAGACTGCCAGGATCAGAAATCCACTCGCGATGCTCAACAAAGCGACGTTCTGCACTGAGGGGGACCGGATCATTCGATAGCGTCCCGTTTGATCGTCCAGTACAACTGCTGCAGACATCCCCAAAGCATATAGCCCGACATACCAGGGACTCGTCCAATTGAAATTCGAATGCGTCGGCAGTAAGAGCCAGGGCAGGGAACCGATAGCGAAGCCAACCACGATCGCAGTGGAGATTCCCCATTTCCGCCACACCGGCAATAAAATCAGCGCAAACAGGAAATAGATCTGCCACTCCCAGGCAACGCTCCACATCGGTCCGTCCAGGTAATTGCTGAAGTTTCGATCGAGATTATGAATCAGCAGGAGATGGGAAATGATATTTCCTGCCGACATCTCCTCGCTCCCGCTGCCGGGATGTCTGATCGACTGTATGAGGACCAATGCGACCACGAACGCGAGAGCGATATAGTAAGGCGGCAGAATACGCTTTGCTCTACGCTTCGCAAATCCTCGCAATCCCCCCTGCAACCTTCGATCGTGCGATTCCACTACGGGAAGCATCAGACAGAAACCGGAGAGAACTATGAACACTCCAACCGCATAGTGACCGTAAGTAAGCCATCGAGCTGCCCGCAGGAACGCTGTGGATAGAGGGATACTGACTTTGTCATCGCCAAATGCCGCCATCGTATAGGCATGCGAGAGCATTACATAAAAAGCTGCTATCCCGCGAATCCCATCGAGAAAATCCAGTCGAACACGCGGTACCGCATCTGGGCGTCGCGCGATTGGTCCGAGCATTGTCTGCGGTGGCTGCGGAGGGGTTGACATCGGATCGCGAACATCTCCCTCTCCCATTTTGAGTTGCAGCGAATGCGAGCGACTGTACCACCAATACGTGACAACTACAAAAAAAGACGGCGAATGACAGCCAATGTCATGCCCGTCCCGGCGATCAGTGCGTTGATCCTATTTTTAGTTTACTATTCATCCTCACCCCCGTTCCCATTGCCCGAAGCTTCGGCGGAGGGGGAGCGAATGCGGAAATTCTGTCCGTAAGTGCGAACCTGAAGGCAGGGTGTATAGATACTTTTAGTTTACTATTCAGTTCTACTGGATACGCCTTCTCAGGGAGTTGTTTATCTTTGTCCCGTCCTGCAACAGGCGGCGCATCCCGATTCGAACGGCCGGATGGACGGCTAAATCGTAAGCGTATTCGGAGCCGCTTCAAATGCGCTTTGATTGGGCACGGGTTGGGTTAAACGGGTGAATAGCCAGGTGGTCCGACTTCCTCGACGACCGAACTGACGAACGTAATGTCACCCGAGAAGCCTGACTAGGAACAAGCCTGACAATACAGCAATGCGGAACGGAGTGAGAGGGATTCGAACCCTCGAATGCTTTGACACATTACACGATTTCCAATCGTGCTCCTTCGACCACTCGGACATCACTCCAGTAAAGTAACCTAATTGAGAACCTGGCACATACAGTTTTATGAACTCATTTCGCTATGAACTCGCGCTGATGTGAGGCAAATCAGTCGATCACATTATAAGCCCTAATATGCCTTGCTGTCAATGCCAGAAGAGTAAGAACCCGACAGTAACGAACAGCCGACCTCAACACCCAATCGGGAGCAGGAGGCCGGCTGAATCATCACAAAATATCAATGTTAAAATTGCAGGCAGCAAATCAAGACTACTTCGGTAGGGATTTAGAGAGAATCATGATAGCAGTCGATCGCGGAACGGGTGAGCATCGCGTTTTCGATCGTGCTGTCGTCGTTGATCACGTAGTCGACACACTCGGGCGCAAAGAGCGACTCGAAGGCATCGAACACGCCCACTGTCGGCGGCAAATAGGGGCGCAGGCCCGGGCGCAGCCGATAGTAGTGCGCAGACAACCAGACACGAAGTTCCGCGTAGCGGGCATCGCGATCGGTATGCACGCCATCTTTAGCAGCCCAGCAGAGCAGGTCGATGAGTTCCTCATATTTATCGAGAAACAGAGCAAACTCAGCTTTACGTCGTGCTTCCGCACGCTGGCGCAGATGAACACGGGGCGAAATCGCCTGAGAACGATCCTGCAGCCAGATGCGGCTGCTCTCGGAGCGCTGCGTCAAGTAGTCACGCAGCAATCGCCGATGCCGCATATAGTTTGTGCGTGCCGAATGCCAGTACAGACGCAGACGCGCCAACGTAGGCGGTGGCCCGATGCGGATTGCCATGCTACTCTCCTTAGCTCCGGTTCATTGGTTTGCGGCGGTCTACAGACCGCTCTACCATACTTGGCGCAGTGACCGTATAAGAGTCACCGGCACATTCCGTGGGAGCAGCATCGAGGCGCATCCACTTGCTCTGCTTAGAATCAAGCTTCGTACAATTTCAACACTTTGGACTGAAATCGATGTCTCGACTCAGCATCGATTGATAGGCGCGTTTAGCGCTCATCCTTTGAGACGGGCAAGATAGTTGACTCGCAGGTCATTCAATCTGCGATGCATCTCGCGTCGCTCGGCGTCGGGCACACGGCTTTCCACTTTACCGATCAAAAACTGGAAGGTATCGATCGCGGTCTGAGCGGCTGGAAGGTCCTGCTCGATTACACCGGTCATCGGATGCGCAATCATACCAAGAGCGCGCCACGCATGCCCGTCGACAACGGCGGTCAGCGACAGCAGCAAATCCGGCAGTTCCATCTGCATTGCAGCAAAAGAAAACAGCATCGCGGCATTGGGGACATCCGCCTCGGAGGGATCGCCTCCGTAGGTCTGCCCTTCTGCGTCAGAATCACTATCCTTAAGCGTTGCAGGTGGTTCTATTCCGGAAACAACTTCTGAATCCGCATTCTGCTCGCCGATATCACGATCAGCTTCCAACGCGACATCGGCCTGTGGCGATACGTTCGAGGTATCAGGAGTCTGCGCGCCATGACGCCGATCGATTACACTAAAATCTGGAGTTTGAGGATCGCTCATGGTTCAGGAGAGTACAGTCTGTTGGCTGGAAATCAGGACTGGTAATAATACAATAATGAGTTTGTCAAGCCGCGGCGGATCAGCGCCATCGTTCAGCTGGAATATGTACCGGGAACTTGCAAATTATATCACACCACGCCCGGCATTACAACAGTTCTTTAGCCCTGCGAGCGTCTTTTTTCAACATTTTTTGCTATATTTAGACAGGGCTGCAAGTGACGGTGGCAGGTATAGTCGTCTTCCAGCAGTATACTCTTCTTAAGAGCTTCTCGCGAAGGTCGAATCTCTTCTCTTTGCAGAGGATGGAAACAGCGAAAAAAGTCAGGGAAATATAAATATGGGAACTGGGAAATATCCAGCAGGATATCTCTTCAGTCTGATTACCTAGGAACGCCTCTTCCCAAAGCTTCAAGGTAACTGATCACCATTACTCCCGACCCCTTACCTGAAGCATCCTGAAGAGGGAGAGTGAATGCATATATTCTTCCGATATGTACGAAACCGAAGGCAGGGCGAATAGTTACGTTTCTGGAAGCGGCACTGAAATTGACCGCCAAGGTCGGGGATGCCGAAGTTTCACCCCAGGAAAATCAATCAGGTGAGAATGTGGCGAAAGGACGCACAAAAGTGGTCTCGCGAAAAGATCTGACGGCTTATCTCGACGATTATCTCGCTATAGAAGTGGTGCCAGACTGGAAGGAAGCCTACAACGGTTTGCAGGTCGAAGGCACCTCCGAAGTGCAGCGTCTCGCGCTCGCGGTGGATGCCTGTCTGTACACGATCGAACGGGCAGCGGCGGGGCAAGCGCAGATGCTGCTCGTTCATCACGGGCTGTTCTGGGGTACGAAAGCACCGGTAACCGGCAGCTACCATCGTCGCCTTTCCGCTCTGATCAAAAACGATCTGAACCTCTATTCTAGCCATACACCATTGGACGCACACATCGAAGTCGGCAATAATGCCGTGCTGGCTCGGCTTTTAGAGCTGCCGATATCCGGTAGATGGGGCAGGGTACAAGGCGTCCCGCTCGGCGTATACTGCGACTGCACTCTGTCACGGACGGAACTGTCGGCGCGGCTGGTAGGGACGCTTGGAGCAGTTCCCCATTTGATCGCGACCGGACCAGACCAAACGCGCCGGATCGGTATTATTACCGGGGCGGCAAGCAGCAGTATCGACGAAGCAGTCGCAGCAGGTATCGACACCTTCATCACCGGCGAGGCGCCGCATCACGCCTATTTTGACGCAGAAGAGAGCGGTATCAATCTGGTGCTTTCCGGGCATTACGCGACGGAGACTGTCGGCATCAAGGCGCTTGGCATACATCTGCAGGAGAGATTTGGTCTCGAGAGTTTTTTTATCGATCACCCGACAGGTCTATAGCACACTCCAAGGATACAGGCTCGTGAGTATCGATACGTGGATTTACTCCGCCTCCCCACAATATTCGATTGAGAGTGCGGCGGGTGTAGGATAATAGAGCGAAAATTTACAGAGAGAATACTTGACAACCAAACGTTGATTTGGTAAAGTATGGTATGAGTGAGCAATTAATGCAGAACACTGGCACCGAGAACACGAAATCTTTGACATTGATAGTCAGGCATATTGCTACGATTATCGAAAACAGAATTATCTCCGAAGTCTATGCCTCGAATCAGTGGCTTCCGACTGAGCGCGCCCTTGCAGAAGAGTTTCATGTCAGCCGTCCAACAATCCGTCAGGTGCTGGTCGAGCTTGAAGAGCGCCACCTTGTGATGCGTTCGGCAGGCAGCCGCCCGATCGTATGCCCCCGTACAGGTAACGACGCGCGTTCGACAAATGGCGCCGCATACTCCGAATCCGCCAGCAAGCGCATCAGCATTGGGCTCTGGATATCCGGCGACCCTACCGACATGGGTGGGGCAATGACCGTCAAGGGAATCCATGAAGTGCTCGATGCCGATGTTTTTCGGCTCGTGGTTGCAAATCATACAGGCGAAACTCTGGATGCGTTGGTCGAAGCCGAAAGCGAAGCGTTGAGACGATTTTCCAGTGATCGCGACATCGCTGGCCTGATAGTCTGGTATTTTGGCGACAGCGAAAATCTGGCTGCTCTGCGTACACTGCGTGCCGCAAATATTCCTGTCGTCTTCGTCGACCGACGTCCGCCCGCCACTTTTCAGGCGGATTATATCGGTGTCCACAATGAACTTGCGGCGCGAACGGTCGTACAGCACTTGCTCGATCTCGGACACAGACGGATCGCCCATATCACTAACTCAGAGCCTGCGTCGAGTGTTAAAGAGCGCTTGGAAGGCTATCGCCGAGCGCTCGCGTCCCGAGGGATACCGTTCGATCCTCAGCTCGTACTAACAACGAAATTCATGGAGCACGAGTCGATTCAGCATACCTCCGCAGTGATAGCCGAACAGATACGGGCGATGCCGAACCGCCCGACCGCTCTGTTCGCAGTTAACGACTATACCGCACAGTTTGTGATTGCGGCGCTTCGATCCTGCGGCCTCAGAGTCCCTGAGGACATATCTGTGGCGGGTTTCGATGATGAAGAGCGTCTGAAAGCCGGCGAACCATTTCTGACCACACTTCATCAGCCCTTCCAGACAATGGGAGCCGAAGCGGCGGGACTTCTGCTGCAAAGGATCGCCGAGGGACCGACCAATACGTATTGCCATACGTTGCTGGAAGCGCCGTTAATCGTGCGCGGCTCCACACAGCCGTTGACGTTCGATCCGCCCGCATCTCCGAGCCCGCAATCTTTGAAGGCTCTGAGAGTGGGAGAGCCGGTGCGCTGAAAACAAAGGCGGGCATGTGCCCTCACCTTGCTCTTCGGAAAATAAGCGAGACAGAAGCGGCCGTCACGAGCCTGAACAGAATGGAGGTGAATTCGAATGAAACAAAATGTGTCGCCGTGGATCATCGGCAGCATCGTTGCCGTAGTGCTGATCATTGTAATCGTGCTTGCTAAAAACATATTGTTCTTTGACCCGAACGCAAGTCCGGTTCCGTGGGAGCAGACGAAGGCGTATAAAGAGCAGCAGCGTGTACGCGCACCGGGACAGCAGCCTGCTTCCAGCGGCGATTCTGCACAGGGTGGTCAGTCTGCCCCGCAGCGCCCACGAGGAGCGATGAGCAACGGGCAGTAACATTCGACCACTAATTTTATGTGTTTCGTTTCGATACCTTTACGTCTCGATGTTACTCTTAACATCACTCGTTTCGAGTTTGCAGGCACTACATGCCAGACGCCAACGATACTGCTGTATTTTATTCAGTTCAGGCGCTAATTCTACAAGGAGAACGCAATGCGTAAGCAGAAGCACGGGTTCACACTCATCGAATTGCTCGTTGTCATCGCAATCATCGCTATTCTTGCCGCGATACTCTTCCCCGTTTTCGCACAGGCGCGTGAAAAGGCGCGTCAGGTGAGCTGTCTGAGCAACTGCAAACAGATCGGGACCTCTACGATGATGTACACGCAGGACTATGACGAAACGTTCATGCCTGCGGGCGTCTATCAGTACAACTATGTCGGCGCCAATGGTTACGACAACGGTCTCTCCCTCGGTTCGGACGTCCCGTATGCAGGTTGTCTGGGCTGGCCCTGCATACTCCCTGACGGAAAAGCTACTTTCGCCGCCGTTCTTTACCCGTACATCAAGAGTTATAATGTCTGGGTCTGTCCGAGCGCGAATAATAGCGGCGTGAACGTCGGCAATGGCTGGCGTCCCGACGACTCAGGCTTTGGAGTGACCAAGTCCGGGCAGCGTCCGATTTCATATGCGTATAATTATGCGTTCGACCATGCCTCGCAGGCGATGGTCGACGCGCCCGCCGAGCGCGTAATCATTACCGAGACCGGTCGTCTGCGCGCGGCCTTCGATATCATTGGTGGCAATATTGCCGACAATGCGCGCGCTGCAAACTGGAACAACTATTTTAGACCGCACTCGCTGGGCGAGAACTTGAACTACTCGGACGGTCATGCCAAGTGGTTCCGCGACTCGGCGATGGGACCGGGAGACGATACCGATCCGAATCAGCGACGCAAGCCGGGTCTGCCTTACGGCGATATGTGCGCAAAGCCGCCACAACCGGGTCTGATCTGGTGGCGCATCGATCCTGAACTCGACAATGCTTGCCCATAGTGATCCGTTTCAGTAGCAGATTGATCGAAAAGTGTTGTGTTCCTGCGTGACGCTCGATCGAGAGAACCCAAAAAGCCTCTTCCCAGAATCAGGGAGGAGGCTTTTTTGGCGACCGCTTTCCGGAAGCGCAAATTCTGATACAGTAACCTCTATAGAGTCGAAACTACTGCTGTCTCGCCATTGAAACACACCGAAAAAGTCAGATCAAAAAGTTAGACAAAAAGGACCAGGACTACGATGAGCATCAACGGCATATATCGACGACTGCCTCCGGAGGAGTTCACGGCGCTTCAAGCCGATCCCGCCGCTGCCGATGCCTATTTTGGGAGAGCATTTGAGGATGATTCGGAGATTGGACCATATTACGACGCGCTGGAGGCTTCTGGCTTTTATTTGGACATTATGAACGACTGGCAGGGTCTTCACTTTCTGCTGACCGGCCGAGCGGAAATGGACACCACAGAGGAACCGCCTCCGCTGGGCAACGTGGTGCTGGGCGGTACGCCGACAACCTGGGAAGCAACTTATGGCATGGTGCGTTCCCTGACACCGGCAGAGGTGCGGGACGTCGCGAACACGCTGCAGCAGATTACCGAATACGACCTGCGACCACGCCTCAATGTTGCCGCCTTCAGCGCGGCGCATATCTATCCTCATAACGATAACTGGGATTCCGACGAGCTAGACTTGCTCCTGGAAGTCTTCGATGCGGTAAGGGATTTCTTTGTCACGGCGGCAGAGCAGGGGGAAGTCGTGCTGCTTTCTCACGACTGATTGGTCTTATCCAAACAGGCAGCCGGGGAATGTAGACCAAATGCTCGCTCACCCGGACCACATGTCCCGAAGCTTCGATAAGAAAGCCAGCCTCATCACCTTCGCTTCTCCTCACGCAAGATCGTTAAGCAAAAGGTGACAATGTCGGAAACAGTGCAGAGCATTAGTCTCCACTGCTATCAGGTTTCTGCTGACGCCTTCAGAGGCTGTATTTAGGTTAGCCAGGCGGCCATTGCATGAAACGTCCGCCAAGCAGATGAAAGTGGACATGAGGCACCGTCTGCCCGCCATTGTCGCGCGTGTTAATAACGGTACGAAATCCCTCCTCAGCAATGTTCAGTTTCTGTGCTGTTTGCTGCAGAGCAATTAGCGCCCGTCCTAACAGTCCCATATCTTCAATGTCCATTACAGTTGCGTAGTGAGCGCGTGGTATCAACAGCACATGGACGGGCGCCTGCGGATGTTGATCGCGAAACGCGATGAATTCTGTATCCTCATAGACTGGTTCGACGGGTATCTCCCCCGAAGCGATTTTACAAAAAATACAATTTGTCGTCATTGATTCCCTCGCTATTTCATCTACCCATGCCATTATTTACGTCGATTTAAGCCGTGAGAGGACGCGCATTTCGCTCACTTTTCTTGCTTGCGGGAGCGTCCTGTATTGAGAATACCTCACGCGCCTGTATCGGCAGCAGCGCCCCTGTAACGTTTCTTTTGCTCACACCGTCAAAGACCTGCTGCGGATTCTTAAATGAACAAATTCGCGGACCGATTCATTTTCGAATCGACACTTGCGGGTCCTTCGAACGAACATTCAAATCAACGATCTCTTAATCCTAACTGTCAAGTGAGGCGCCTGTGTCTAATCTACTCCAGCTCGATTCCAAAAATATCACTCGTCAACTTCCATTTTTCGTTCTGTCCACCGCGCTCGTTGCGACCCTGGCTATTACCACTGTGTGTGCTGCGGCTCCGCCGGAGCTGAGTGCGCTTGCAAAACTTCCAGTCAAAGAGATCACCGTCTTCAAAGATGGGCATGCTCTTGTACTGCATGAAGGCATGATGCCGACAGACGCGGCTGGCAACGTGCAGATGGATTACCTGCCGACGCCGGTAATCGGCACATTCTGGCCGTACTCTGCCGACAAAAATGCGCGACTGACTGCGACAACCGCCAGCCAGCGGCGTGTGCGCATCGAACGCACCGCGCTAAGCGTGCGTGAACTCATCGAGGCAAACCTCGGCGCCGAAGCCCAGGTGATCACGAATTACAACAAAACCTACAGCGGAAAGCTGCTGCCGACACTGCGGCGCAGCGCGGAAGAACTCGAGGCAACGGGACTGCCTGGTGAAGGGGAAAGGCTGCCGATAAAAAGTGATGTGCTGCTGATCAAAACCGTCGAAGGAACAATCGCACTGCCAGAGTCGATGGTGCAGGAAGTGCTGCTCAAAGGCGACATCAAGCGTGGTCTCGCCGACGAGGAAATGAGAAATTTGCTCACGCTCAAACTCGACTGGAAAGGTGGAAAGCCGACGAAATCAGTGGCAGTCGGCATGATGTATCTTCAGAAAGGAATTCGCTGGATACCGAGTTACAAAGTCACGCTCGATGGCAAAGGCGGCGCGATCGTAAAACTGGAGGCCACCCTGATCAACGAGATGACCGACCTCAGCGACGTGGCAGCGAACCTGGTGATCGGCGTACCCAGTTTTGCATTCAAGGACACGCTCGATCCAATCGGCGTGCAGCAGACCGTCGCCCAGTTGTCGGGATATTTTTCACCCGATTCGCGTACCGGCTCCAACTTCTCGAACGCGATGATGTCACAGGTGATGGGACAGGGCAGAGCAGGTGAATCCCGGGGTGGTTTTGGCGGAGCGCCCGGCGCGGCAGGTCCGAACGGAGCCGAAATGAATCTCGGTCCAGAAATAGCGGGTACGGATAAAAACGAAGATCTCTTCGTTTTCACCCTCAAACATCTGACACTCCGAAAGGGCGAACGAATGACGCTGCCGGTATCGGAGTATACATTCAAGTATCGGGACATCTATACCCTTGACATTGCCTATGCGCCACCGCCGGAGGTGCGTGGCTCACGAGGGGAGAACGAACAGCAGCTCGAAATGCTGCGTCTGATCAACGCGCCGAAGGTGATCCACAAACTACGTCTGACCAACTCCAGCAAACAGCCGCTGACAACTGCTCCCGCATTGATTATGAATGGCGAGCATGTTGTTGCACAGGGAATGACGACCTACACATCCCCCAACGGCGAGATGGATCTGACTCTGACGACTGCTGTCGATATAAAGGTGAAAAAGAGCGATAAAGAGACGAATCGTACGCCGAATGCGGCACAGTGGCAGGGAACCAACTTGTCCAGAATCGACCTGAAAGGCAGCATTGTACTGGCGAGCTACCAGAGCCGACCAATCGAACTGGAGATTACGCGCAATGTGCTGGGTAATGTCGGGACAGCGGGGGAGGGCGGCAAGGCGGAGATGCTCAATGTGATTGAGGACGACTCATATGGCTCTGTTGCCGCATATCCGAGTTGGTGGGGCTGGTACAGTTGGCCTGGCTGGTGGAATCAGTTCAATGGCATCGGGCGCATCACCTGGAAGCAAACGCTCGCGCCCGGCAAATCGCTCACGCTAGACTATACCTGGTACTACTATCATTAACGGTCTGTGAAGGCATAATCCGCCTGAGCTCTATTTGGTCCCAGCAAGCAGCTCCCAAAAAGGACGTAGGGGCTACTTGCTGCGACCTCATTCGATCGGTAAGTCGGATACGCGCCGAACGCAAAGAAGCCTTATCATGTTGGGTACCGAAAGTACCCGACCAGAAAAGTAATCGACTTTCTGATGGCACACTCCGTCATGCAGCTTTGATTCTGACACGAGGTGCATGGTGCTTGATCGCTACATCGTTTGCTCCCATTTTGTGGATCAATCATGAGCCAAACATCTGTCCCTTGCAGTTTGATATCAGAGCGTTTTAAGATAGGCGATGAGATCATAGCGCTGCACGTCGGTAAGTGTCGTGCCGTAAACGTGGCCTGAATTGGAATTGCCGCGCAACCCGGTATCGTACAGTTCGCCACCGCTGCCCGCATCGGTAGAGTAGCCAACTTTCACCGGATCAAACAGGAAGGTTCCAACATAAAACCGTTTCTGGCGCTGATCCGGTGGCAGCAGGAGTTCGTATAAGCTGGACACGGATCCGTTATGCAGATAGGGCGCAGTTGCCCAGATACCATGCAGCGGACGCGCTTCATATCCGATTTTGTTGAGGTCGGCGGTTGAATTCAGCGTTGCGCTCCCTGCAATCTGACGGGCGGCCTCTTCGCTGGAGAGGGGCGCACTGTTCGCGCGTACCGCGTCACTGTTAAGAAAATCGATGTTAAACAGAGCCCCGAAGACAGCGCGCTGAACCACATCTGCGGCAGGTGCAGTCGATTTGAACGTCGGTGAAAACAGCCCCGTGATATGATGGCCATACAACCGCCCTGTATCGACACGCTGCGTGTGTATGTTTTGCGTTGCGGTAGGGTCCGTATCCACTTCGTTCAGCGGGTAGGGAACGATATGCACTACCTGCAGCGGATTGCCTGAAATCGCCGCATGGCAGCTTCCACACCGCTGCTGTTTATACAAACTTTTGCCGCGAGCGATCGCCTGTAGATCCGGCTGACCAAGTGCGTTGGGCCAGGGCGGCGGTGTCAGCTTATCCACCCAATGTTCGAGAGCAAGCAGATTCAGACGGGGCACGGAAGAATTATAGAACGACTCTGAGGGATTGAAATCGATGTGAGCGAATACACCCAACACTTCCCCTAAGTTGCGTCCCATAGCATTGAAGCCGCTTGTCAGGGGGCGCAGCGCCACTTTATTAGGCACCTCTCCGTGCCACTGGATATGATCCTGGTACTTCACATTCCACAGAAACGGAAAACTCACCGGCGCATCCGGAGTGTGAAAATTCTGCGGCATATCCAGCGCCAGACTGCAGACGCTATTGAATATTACCCCGAAAGCGTCTACACGTCCCGGTCCCCAGGCGACCGGCGTTTTGCTGCAGGCAGCCAATTGCGCGAAATGCGTAGCGAACGTACTCATTTGAGCATATAAATCGTCTCTGCTGCTGTCGTTATAGCCGGTTGCCAGGACACGGTGAGCGAAGCGATCGAATTTTGCCGAATCTTTGCTGGTGGCATCCACGGAGGCAGCCAAGTCCTGCATGAATGCCCCATAATTACCGTGGCTGGGAGCGCCGTCGATAATCAGCAGAGTGGAATTGGCATCCGAAGGACGTTGTTTGTATTGAATTGCCCCTGTATGACAGGCAGCGCACGTTAGCCCCACCCATTTCGAGATTGTCAGTCCATTGAAGGTTTTGGTAGTTTCATCTCTGGTAAATCCGAGCGGCAGGCGGTCGGGGTTTTGAGAAGACAGCATTCCGGGCAGGAAGTGGTAGCGACCCAGGTCGGCACGAAAGAGGGTTTCACTGGTAGGCTGTTCGAGCGCAAGGAACCAGTCATAGGGAGCGAGTTCCGAACCCTGTGAGGTGAAATAAAACTTTTCGCGGGTGGACTGGTCCCAGCCATTCGGAGCGTAGGCGATAGATTTTGGAGTCTCTGCCGAGTTCTGAGACACGCACGGAGACTGGATCGCACTTACGCACAATCCAGCTAAAGAAAGCATCGCGCCCATCAGTATCGTCCTCGAACTGAATACAGGCATTGCCAATCTCCTTTTATCGCATTCGCGAAAAGTGATCATAGAGGATATTGGGTCGCGTTCGTCGTCCTCTTTTGTTGTGGAAATCTCGAAGTGGGGGTCAGCTGACGATTAGGACGCTACGTGGAAGGGAATGTTTGGCTGCCAGATAAGTCTTTCTAATAGGAATTAGATATCTCGAAGCACATATCCTGCAAGAATTACTGGGGCTTGTCGAACTTTATACTTGAGGCTGTCTTTGTTTACCGATTGTCAGTGTCGGCTTCAAAAATGGCCCACATAGAGACAATGGATTTCAGTCCGTCGTTATGAAAGTACGAATATCGCACATAGGCGCTACTTTACAATCTCTCCATCTGAACTGTTCAACAGCATCGCAGAGAGAATATAGGGACGACGTTTACTTATCGTCATAGGTCGGTCAGCGTAGCGGCCGTCGGAAATATTCGGCGGATTTATCATGGAGCATAAACGACTTCGAGCGCTGCGGCGCAGAATGTCTCTCGCAATTGAGCCGCCAGCTGTTGCAAGCCAGGGGCGACAGACGGTGCGAACCCAATATCGATCAGTACAGTGCCCGTGTTGTCGGCGATCGTGAGGTCGGCGATCGAAACGCCGCCGGTGACGAACGCGCCCGCCGACTGACGATGCGCCGCACGCAACAGACCTTCGCTCTCGCCTGTCGAGCTGCCGGAGCCACTGGCAGCGGCGAGCGATCCGATTGGCATCTCCGTTCGGTGCAGACACCGTGCCCGGTCGTCGCGGCTCAGTCCGAGCGCATCGTTCACCTGTGCGAGCACCGTTTCCAGCGATACTTTCAGCGGCAGTTCGCCGATCCGCCCGCGACCGTAAACAATTCCCGGGTTCCGCAGTGGGTAGATGTCGTAGGCGACCTCCTCGTAGGGATGCGCACTCAGAACAGCGGCGATCACGCCTGCCATTTCCCGCTCTGAGACCAGCATCTCCAGCCTTGTCTCCTCAACACGCTCTCGCTTTCCGATCTTGCCCGCGGAAGGGTTCGCCCCTGCCTGCGGGATAAACGTTCCGACTCCCTGCGTCTGGAACGCGCAGTGTGTATAAGCTCCGAGTACCCCTGCGCCCGCCTCCGCCGCCGCATTTCGCACTCGCTCGACGACGATCGACGGCACAAAAACGACGAACTTCAACTGCCCTTCGGCTTTGGTTGGCACGAGCGTACGCGTTCCGGCTAGTCCAAGGCGTTCGGCGAGGCTGTCATCGAAGCCGCCCGGTGCGGCGGCATAGGCATTGGCTAGCGCGTAAAAAGAGACCTGACGCTGGATCAGGTGCGCCACCTTCGCGCCGAGCGGATCGTCAATTCGTACGGCATCGATCGGGTTGTGCAGCAGGGGCGCGGCGCAGATCAGCAGACCGGCTTTGTAGGCTGCCGCACTGGAAATCGCGCTATAGGTCGGAAGCGGAGCAAGGATTACGGTGCGTGTTGTGGCGAGTGAGGAACCAACCTGCAGCCCGTAGGGCGTGTCGAGTTCCGAGAGGGACGGAGGCGCGAGATACTCCAGAAACTCGACGATTTCCGCGATGCTGACGGCGCGTCGGCGACGAGGTCGGGTGCGGGCGTCGGAAGGTTCTTGTGTCTGCGAGGTCATAGGCGGTAAATAACAAGACGAGAAGCGAACTCGAAAAAAGCAAAAGAAAATATGCAGCAATAGGAAGCTTATCGACAGCCCACAGTCAGAAAAAAACTGGAAGCGACAGAAAGGGAGCGGGAACAGTGCAGGGGGGAAGAGCACGCGGAGGCGGCGTCGAACGGGGGCGAACGCTGCTACTGTCGACGGCAAGTATAACAGAATCAACGATTCGTGTCAAATACGGGCTGGCAACACAGTCATCTATTGCGCTGTTTGATCCAACCCGCAAACCGCTGTCTATCCGGACTGGGGGCGTGTCGGGCGCCTGGAAACCTGTTCGTCGAGCGAGGCAGTTTTTGGTTGGGACGGCTCACCGTCTTCCAGTCCAGCGCGCGACAGCGGATCGTACACCAGACCTGGTTATAGAAAAGTAAACGGTGTTCGATACCGCCTTCAATCCAATCGAGTTCATGAAAATCAATATCGAATATGTGCCGCGAATAATCGCGTGTGGTGCGTGCTGCATGAGCCAGTAGGCGTTCGTCCCGAGGCAGTAACTTTGCACCCATGTACGTCAGAATCAGGTCGTAGTACCCCATCCGAAAGTTACCACATCGCAGTATGAGGGTAAGCAGCGCATTGGCATGGTCGAAAGTGACCCGAACAATCAGCCCGTCGTCGATGCCCTGGATTTTCGCAAGCGCCAGAACTTCGGCAGAGAGAACGTCCTTTAATGATTCGAGGTGACGAGTGTAGCGTTCGTATGGAGAAGGTATCCCGTTCTCCTTGATCTGACGCTCCAACTCATCGTAACCCATCGTAAAGAACTTCATCGTTTTCTTTCCACCGCACCGGAAACGGCGTATTACAGTCTTATCGACTGTTACTCTTTGGATAGTGCTTTCTTCACTGCATTCTTGCGCCAATTCGTAGTCATGACCTTTTGTAACGGTCATCCTCGCCTTAAAAGAACATGCCTTTTCTCCCGGCCTCCTCACCCAAAGCCTCCTGGAATGCAATAACACAATGGGGCTTCGTCCAGTCAGGCGAACCATAAGTCATCCCGTGACAGCCACTTTCACAAAATGAAATCCTCCGTTGATTTACGGAGGATTTCCCACTTGTGTGTTCCAATGCACATTGTCCTACAATCAAGCAAAGTTCAGCCACGGAGATAGCTGTTTGTTGTGTTGCTGGAAAGACCACATCAGTCTTCAGGCTGCGTTCATCAGCGCAAATTCTCGTGGTGTGTACGTGAAGATGATCGAGATACGCTTTGCTTCCGCCCCAATTTCACGGCGCAGGTAGCCATATATTTCCTTCTGGCGCTCCAGCATTTCCTTGCCATCAAAGTCGGGAGATATAACGTAGCCATTCAATTTTTCGGCTCCATAGCCGAAATCTACTTCAACCTCAGCTTCCGTGTAATGCGCTTGGAGCAGCTGTGTTACCTTCTCTTCGAATTCCATTTTAGCTCTCCCAGACTGACGATATCGAAAGCCAGGTCGTATACGGCTTTGCTGTTGTTTTTGAAGCGATCGCCTCGCTTGTCAAAATCCGCGTATAAATCGCTCAGGTATTTCTTCAGTTGCTTCTCACTCATGTAACGCTGATTGCTCCGCCAGCGTTCATTGAGCAAAGCAAACTTAACCCCGTATTCGATCTGCTGCTGAGAGGGAACCAGATCATAAAAGCGGGCGTTCTTTGCCAGTTCCCGCAGGTCGTGTCGCGAGTCGAACTTTCTATCGATTCGCAGGCGATAAGCGCGTAACATACATTCGACAGCGAGGCCAGAGAGAAAGTGAGCAAGAAAATAGTCACGACCAATATGGCGGCTCTGTGCCCGGCGCAAATGTTCCAGTGCAGCGTAAAAATAACTCTCCGCCGTAAACTCCGTTTCAGCCATAGATTTGCCGTACGACGCCTTTTCAGATAGCACCGGCGACTTCGGGTCAGGCGTACTGGAGCAATTTCTATTTTCGCAGCTACTTCCTGAGTATACCACTTCCCGCTTGTCCTGAGCATACTGCGTCCCGCCAATGCTCACTCAGTTCACCTGACGACCAGCCCCGTTGGCGCCAATCATTCGCCCTTCATGCTGCCTGAATCGTCAGCTTTTTGGCTTTTCTGCCGTCGGCGCGCAGGCTGTCACTGTCTGTCTCTTCGGCACCGCCTCGCAGCAGTGCACGGCGTTTATCGCGAAGCTGGCAGACCGTCGAGACATACGTCGCGTGTGACCAGGTGAGCGGCGAGACGGAGATCGGCGCCCCGCTGTAGGGGTGTATCTGCTCCGCCATCACACCCGATTCGAGCGCATGATCGGCGCACCAGCGCAGTATCTCGATCGGGCGCACCAGCCCTTCGATCGTTGTAGCGCGGCGAATATGCCACTGCGCGATCCACAGCGTACACAGGAACCAGGGGTTTCCCGGCACGCTGGTCGTGTCGCCGCTGCACTGATAGTACGTGTCGTTCTCATAGCGCGCCAGCCCACCAACCGAGGTCTTGACCCACAGTCGCGCTTCCAACTGCTCCATCGTCGCGATCAGGCGCGGGTCGTCGTCTGGCAGAAATCGGCACAGAAATAGTCCGGCAACGCTCGAATCCATCGTCATGTCCGGTACGACTTTGCCTTCTTCAAGCCGCACTCCGCGCAGAAACCGATCCTGAACGGGATCGAAAAGGTGTTTCGTGGCAGCCGCCCGAACGTCCTCTGCTGCCTGTTCGTAGTGGTGGGCGCGGGTACGGTCGCCGAAGATGTCGGCAAATCGTGCCGCCGCCGTCAGACCCGCCCAGACGCTCGCAACGGTGAAGGTATGCACGCCACGCCGCTCTTCCCACAGGTCCCAGCACATCTCTGGCAGTCCCGTCGCCGGATCGCGGAAGCTCGCGAGGAAATCCCCGGCGGGCTGCACGAGCTTGCGGTAGATGCCGCGCAGATAGTCTACATCACAGCAGCGATCGAAATGCTGACCGAGCGCGAACAGCACCAGCGCAGTCTCGTCTTCCTGAATCGGAAGCTGTGGCTGACCCTGTTCGTCTGCCCACGGATGCCACGACGAACCGACGCTTCCGTCTGGATTATATTTATGCCAGAAGTACCCGGCGGGGTCGATCACATCGGCACAGAACGTGAAGAACCGCCGCGTCACCTCATGATAGCCCGCGAGATCGAGCGCCTCCGCAACAAGCGCGCCGTCTCGAGGCCAGAGATAGGAGTAGGAGTCCCGGTTATACTGAAGCACGTCCGAATCGTTGGCGGCGATGATCGCGCCGCCGTTGTCGATCTGCGTTCGCAGCACGAGCAGGCTGCGCCGATAAAAATGAATGATGTCGTCCGGCAGATCGGTCGGCGTGTCACCCTTCGTGACCCAGAACTGCCAGTAGGTGCGGACGCGCTGCAGGATCGTTTCCGGTCCGACTTCGCGGACTTCACGATCGAGTTCGCTGATCTCGGCGAGATTGTTCCCCGCGCAAATCCAGTAGTACGCAACGGCTTTGTCTTTGACCTTGACCATCACGCGCCCGACGGAATCGACGCTGCCCTGCGAGATCGGGTTACGGGAGAGCGAGCCATCTTCGGCGTCGCGCCAGGTTCCCTGCGCCTTATGGTGCCCGATAATGCCCACTGCGTAGCTCGATAACCCCCACTCCTTGCCGTTGCTGCCGCTAAACAGAAACCAGTGCTGCCCTTTGTAGTGGATCAGAGCGCGGCGCGCGGGGTCGTAATAGGCTGTGTCGCCCTCTCGCGATCCTGCGATGTTCAGATCGTGGTGCCAGAAGAGGCGCACGTCGCGTTCGCCGCCCTGCAGGTTTTCGATCTCGACACGGCGCAGGAAGATGTCCGCGCTGCAGTCCACGCAGTCATGACAGGTGAGTATCAGCCCCATCTCGCGGTGCATCAGCCGCACCTGCGTCACGAGCGTGTCGTCCTCGTACTGCAGAGAGCGTTCCCAGCCATCGTCGCATGTCCAGGAGAGCCGGCCGTCTACCCAGACGCCGAAACGTGAGGCGTAGCCCATCGTGTGATTGTACTGTCCGACATGGGGATAGTAGAGTTCGCGCAGGTTGTATTTATCGTCGAAGGCAACCAGCATATTGCCGTTGCATACGGGAATGTCACGTGGCATGGGTGGGTATTCTCTCAGTCTGCGCCGCGTGTGCGGTGAATGTTTGACGGCGTCGTCTTGAGAGAATATTCCATATCCGTGCCCGTATTCGGACGAGCAAATTCCGATCGGCAGTGCAGCGGTTTTGCTTCGGAGATTTAGTTGTTAAGAGGTCGTGAAGTTCGCCTTACTCGACGAAGTGCAGGCTTCCGTCACTCCAGAACGCGCCGCCGATGAAGACGTTGTCGGGCATATCGGGAAGAAATCGCAGAAGCTGTTCGGAAAACGCGGTAACATCGCCCGTCGTGATCAGACGTAGGGTAGGGGAGGCGGAGGAAGGCGGTGCGGACAATCCAGAGATCGCCAAGCTTGCTGAGAGAGCCCAGATCGTTGCACTTGCTGGATCGACAAACGTGATGTTCGGTGCAATCGACTGCAGGGTGGGCAAGAGAAATGGATAGTGCGTACAGCCGAGGATTATGGTATCGACCCCCGCAGCAGTCAGCGGAGCGAGATATTCCTGTGAGGCGGCATAGGCTTCGGCACTACCTTCTCGACTCGCTTCGACGAGCGGCACGAACTTCGGGCAGGCAATTTCGGTGATCCGAACCTGTGCTGCGAGCGCGGTCAGGGCACGGGTATAGGCGCCGCTCCGCAGGGTGCCTTCAGTCGCCAACACACCGATCCTTCCCGTGGGTGACAGTTTGAGAGCGGCATTTGCGCCGGGCAGAATGACACCAAGCGCGGGAGTGTTTGGATTCGATCGCTGAACTTCTTCGAGTCCGGTAGCCGATGAGATATTGCACGCCATCACGACCGCTTTGGAGCCTGCCTCGAGCAGTGACGTGCTAATGCTGCAGGCAAACCGACGAATCTCTGCCAGATCGCGCCCACCATAGGGAACGTGCGCCTGATCCGCAACAAACAGTACGCTCTCATGCGGCAGTATTTCGCGCAGACGACGAAGTACGGTCAAGCCGCCAAGACCGGAATCGAACATTCCGATCGGCGCAGATTCCTGTGAAACACCGCTCACTGCCGTTGATCCGACGAAGATTGGTCAGCAGCATCGGGGGTGTCGCGTACAGAAAATGGGGTATTCCAGTCAGTCGCCTGACTGTCGAAGGGCTTGCCTGAAACAGTGACCCTCATTTTTTGAATGGACGGAAATTTGGCGAGTGTAGCTCTGAGTGATTTCTGCGCCAGCGATTCCGTCGACTCACCCATATTGGCGAGAGCGTTGAACTTGGCATTGAAGTCGAGCGTAGCCGTGTCGGCGTCAAGCGTGCAGTTTTCGAGGTGCGTTCCTTCCGGGAACGGCGCGTTGGGCCTGGCAAGCGCGTCGGCGACCGCGTCTTTGATCGCATCCACAGATGCCGAAGGTTCGCCGGGTTTGGTCGGAAAGGTAGGGTCGGTTTTGTCGATTGCGGGAGGCGGGGGGGTAGGCGCAGCGGAAGGCGCGGGCGTATCCGACGCCATCTGGCAGCCTGAAAGACCATGCATCAGAAATAGTGTCGCGCCAACGGCAATGGCGGCAGAATAGTTACGTAAGCGCATAGTCACTCTCTATCTTAATTTTGACGGACTGAACTTCATTCTCAATAATCCTACGTATCTAATGGCACCAACGCTTCGTTTTTTGTCTTGGTGCGGGTTATTTTGTGCCGACGGGAGGATCCATATCCGGCGAAGGTGAAGTCACGGGCATCGCGACACTCCCCATCGGCGACCGGTGATGGGCGGGAGATGGCGAACCTTCGACATAATTGCGCAATCCATCGCAGATCGCCTGCGCTACGCGCTGCTGAAAAGCGTCATCGACCAGCATACGGCGATCACGGGTGTTGTTGATGTAGGCGACCTCAACGAGAATTGCCGGCATTGTGCTGACCCGCAGCACCGCAAGACCGCTGGCGTACAAAACCCCATCTGAAAGAGCGCCACGACTCGGTATTCCCGAAACCGCGATGATCGACTGCTGCACGATGTTTGCCAGCGCACGGCTGCTCGGGTCGTTCATGTGGTAGTAGGTGCTGGTGCCTGTCGCCGAGTTCTGTGCTCCATTCGAGTCGTTATGAATGCTGACGAACAGGTCGGCGTCGATGTCGTTGGCGAGGTGCGGGCGGTCATAGAGCGGAACATCGATGTCGCGATCACGGGTCATCACGACTTTCGCGCCGCAGTCCTCCAGAATTGTCCGCAGCTTCAGCGCCATCTGTAACGTGATGTTTTTCTCTTTGATTCCACCGCCCGTCGCGCCCGTCGAAGAGCCGCCGTGACCGGCATCGACGACAATCACCTTGTCCGCCAGAACGCCGTTCGCGTTGCGCGGCAGACGCAAATCGAGTGAGAGGATCCCGCCGCCGTTATTGACCGTGAAGCCGACGATGCGTGTCGTGTCCACCGTGATTCGTGTCAGCGCTGGCGAGCCCTCGACCTGCTCAGCATGAATACCGGTCATCAGCGGATGGTCGATCGTCTGACTGCCGCGTACGGCGTCCGTCAGTCGCAGATTTGTATTGGGCAGATCGAAGGTCATTTTCGCATCGGGCAGATAGTGAACGCGCGGCGTAATTCGACCGGTGGAGGCGATATTGATACGTACCTCATTGTCACCATCCGGCACGAGCGTCAGATCGTGAACTTCGATCGGACCAGCAGGTTTCGGTGGAGTCGAGTTGCGAACGCTGCCGCCGCGCGAAGACTGCGTACCGCGTGGTGCGCTTTGAGGGGCAGAATTTGCAGAAGGTGCGGTAGTTGGGAGTTCAGACATGTCGTCGGTCGGATCCATCGAAGGTCCGTCATCCTTCGACGTTTTGTCGTTGTGCGCAGGCTTTGCCTTGCCGTTGAGTGGAGTTGGAGCATTCGCTTTAGCGATGCTGGTCCCTTTACTTTTTGCTGATTCCACCTTCGAGCCAGCGGCAATTTCCGTATCTCCTGACGGCAAACCAGCACGCTGAATTGCGTTCGTCTCACCAGGATCATGGGTGACTGCCGACTTTGTACCGTCAGTACTGCTCGTTACGATGGGTTTGTGTTTGTCCTTCTGTTTATCAGTCTGCTTCATGACAACAGAGGCATGATCGAAGTTCGTGCCCAACTGAACAGCAGAAGGTGAGTCAGAATGCACCTGCGCGACCTGTTTGTTCGCCTGAGCCTCCGTCTGGAGACCAGCGACGATCAAAGTCTTCTGATTGCGCGCGCCATCCGCACTTTTCAACGCCGTGCCATATGCTACTTCCAGAACGATGCGGGCGGTCTCGATATTATACTGACCGGCGCGAAGATGCAGCGCACGCGGTTCGTTTTTCCATTGTGCGGGCTTGAAGTCGTCGGCGACCTCGCTCCCGAGACAGTCGATATAGCCGCGTGGCGGTTTTTCCTCCAGAAGCATCTCGACTTTATAGGGAACCGGAAAGCTGGTTTTGACACGTACTGCGCCACTTTCCAGCCGTACATCCGTCACTTTTGCCAGCAGATATACCTGATTGCCGTGTGTGCCAGGAACGGGCTGACCGTCGGGATCGAGCGCTTCCGGTCGCAGTAGTCGCGCATTCAGCAGATGCGCCAGTGAAGTCAGCGCCAGCATCGGCTTGCCCTGCGGCCGAGCGATCGCGAGCTCCTGAGTATGCTTTGGTGTGCCGAACGAGATGCGGACAGTCTCGCCTTTGGGATCGACTTTGCCCTCAGCGCTCACGGCACGCAGCACGTCTAGCGATACATAAACTTCGCTGTCGGAGGCGAGCGGCTGCGTTTTGAGCGAAAGCTCATGTCCTGCAATGTGCAGATGCACCGGATGAAGCGCGGTATCCGCCCTTGCTGTCAGACAGAGTAATCCATTCAAGAGGCAGAGAACCATATATGAAAGCGTTTTTGTGAACGATTTGAGGCGTGATGTCCGGTATATTTGCGGAAGTGGGAGCGCATGACTATCTATTGCAAGTTGGTAATGCATACGAAAAACCTACCTTTGCCCAGAGTACGGAGACGCTGACAAACAGTAACGACGCGATGCGGCGGAATGTGACAGTCGTCTGGCAACGGTGCAGCAGACAACTGAGATTGTATGGGGCGAGCGGGCGACAAGTCGTGCCTGGTTTGCCTGGTACAATTCCCAGTAGTACAGTATAGATCAAATCTTCGGTAACTGAGTGGATCAAGTGCAGTTTAAACAGCGGTCTAAAGACATGACGCGCCAACGGTAAGAGCGTTTCTAAGGAGATTTGTTACTTGCTTTTTAACTATTCACCCTCATCCCAACCCCCTTTCCCGAAGCCTCGGGAGGGGGAGTGAATGCAGATATTCTGCCTGTAAATATGAATCTGAAGGCAGCGTGATTAGTTACCCTACTTTTTGAGTGGTGTTTTGTCTTTGCCCGAGTTGCGTTTGCACTGTTCGGAGCAATATCGTACGGTCTCCCAGTCGCGCTCCCATTTCTTACGCCATGTGAAAGAGCGTCCACAGACCGTACAAATTTTCGTCGGCAGATTGTGCGGATTGCGAAACGGTTCCGGCATTCGATTGGTGTCCCGCCGATTGTCTCCTGCCGACAGCAAAGATCAGACACCCTTTGCTATGAGCGCCTCATCTGCCAGTCGACGCGAGAGCGTGAGTGAGCGCGAAGGCAGTGCGTCGAGCGTATCTGCAATGCCGCCCAGCAGCGTCATCAGCCGGCGAATCGCGTTCAGATCGCTGACTTCGCCACCCCGTCTCCATTCCAGCTCTTCGAAGCGAATATAGAGTTCGATATCGTTGTAGCGACTCAGTTCGCGGCGCACTTCCGTCGTCAGGATTTCTTCAAGATGCTCCGGAGCGGTACAGACGATGAAAAATCGGCGTGTAAAGTCGTTGTCGTGCAGATCGTATTCAGCTTCGACTTTACGCGTCTGCGCCTCCTCGAGCAGGGACTTACGCCGCAGACCGAGTACCAATCCAGCGCGGTTTTTCGTCGGGATCGCGCCCCGCGTGTGGTAGTAGGGCGCATCGTCGTCGTGGCTGAGGGCAGTTTCCAGAATAAAGGGGCGTGACTGGAAATCTCCGACCACACACGCCGGTGAGAGGCTGTTTTTTGCCCGATACTCGCCTTTGATTTCGGCTGCGAACTGCTGCCATGCCCTCGAGGCGCCTTTGCGCAGCCACCAGACAGCGCCGCCCGCAACTGCACACACGCCGACCAGAATCAGCCAGGCGAGCCAGGCCGGAAATGTAGGATGTGCGGTAGGCGGGATCGGAGGTTCCATAATTATCGGGACAAGTGATCGGGACAGTAGTTATTCATGCAATGGGTCGGAGGTCTATTATAGTTCGTACTTGTTGATCGCTTCGCCATGACTGTCGATGTCGTAGACGATCGGAACACCGTTAGGAATGTTCAGCTCGAGCACCTGCTCCTGCGTCAGTTTGTCGAGACGCATCACGATTGCGCGCAGGCTATTTCCATGTGCCGAAATGATGCTGTTCCGCTGCATTTTGAGCGTAGGCATGATTTCAGTCTCAAAGTAGGGCAGGGTACGCGCCGCCGTGTCCTCGAGGCTCTCCCCGTTTGGCGGACGAACACTGTAGCTTCGCCGCCAGAGTTTGACCTGTTCCGCGCCGAATTTTTCCGCCGTCTCCGTCTTGTCCAGTCCCTGCAGATCGCCGTAGTGCCGCTCGTTCAGGGCTTTGTCGTAATGGATCGTGATGCCTTCCTGACCTGCTGTGCGAAGACAGATCGTCAGGGTTTCGATGGCGCGCTTCAAAACCGAAGTGTATGCCTCATCGAGATGAATACCCGCGAGACTGATTTTTCTTCCCGCCTCCGCCGCTTCGAGTTCGCCCTGCGGTGTCAAATCCACGTCGACCCAACCCGTAAAACGGTTCTCAAGATTCCAGGTCGATTGCCCGTGCCGCAGCAGTACCAGTTTCGCCATCTTCGCTCCTCAAAAACAAATTAATCGTGTGTCGAAAACGTTATCCCAGGTTTTCGAGCGCGCCCTGAAAGTCAGCCATCGTCAGTGTTTTGCTCGTCGTTTTGCCTTCGCTGTCGGCGATGCGAATCAGCGCCTGCAATCCCGATTCGTTGACGAGGGCTTTGATATCCGCGCCTGCATAACCATCGGTCTGGTGCGCGAGCAGTTCGAGATCGACATCGGGGCTGAGCGTCGCATAGCGTGTGCAGAGCGCGAACAGCTGTCGGCGTGCGTCGAGATCGGGTATCGGGATTTCGATCTCGCGCGACAGACGCCCTCCGCGACGTACTGCGGGATCGAGCATGTCCGGACGGTTTGTGGCGCCGATGAGGAACACCCGCGTGTTTTGTGTGAGACCGTCCATCTCCTGCAGGAACTGCGTCACGACTTTGTCGGAATGGATCGCGATTCCTCCCTGGCGGGAGGGCAGCAACGCGTCGATCTCATCGACGAAGATGATCGCGGGCGGGTTGGCGCGGGCTTTATCGAACAGGTCGCGAACACGTTTTTCGCTCTCACCGACATAGCTCTGATTGATGTCGGCAGGCGTTGTCGAGAAGAAGTTGCAGCGCGATTCATTTGCCAGAATGCGGGCGATCGTCGTTTTGCCGGTGCCGGGCGGACCCTTGAGCAGAATCCCTGCCGGAGTTTGAACGCCGAGTTCGCGAGCCAGATCGGGTTTTTCGAGCATCAACTGCATCTGCCGCAGTTCACGCTTCGTTTTCGGGTTGAGAACGAGGTCATCCCATGTGAGAGTCGCGTTATTGATTGGCGGCACGACAGGGATTGACGGGGTGGCGCCGTTGGAAATCCGATTTGTCGCAGGCTGTGCGAATCCCTGAGCAAAGGTGGTGTACGCGCTATTCTGCGGGTCGAGCTCCGCTGCTTTTTGTGCGGCGACCTCCGCTTCGGCGCGGCGGTCCAGCCCGTTCAACGATTTGCCCAGATAGTGATAGGCGCGAGCATGGGACGGGTCGCGCTCGATCACCGTTCTCAAATACTGCACGGAATCATCCAGCAATTGACGGTAGGACTGAAATTTGCGCTTCCCATCACGAGCTGTCTGGTCGAAGCCGAACACCTGTGCGCCGTAGACGACTGCCATATCTGCAAGCGTCGGTCGCTCGGCGTCCGCCTGGTTCCACAGACTCCAGCCGAGACGGAAGCGCGGTTCGGTATCTTCGGAATCGAGAGCGACTGCTTTGCGGAACGCTTCGGTTGCGGCCGCCCAGTCATACACGCGTGCGCGCTGCATACCGCGATGCAGCGCCTCCTCGGTTGTTTCTAAAGTTGAATTTGCCATTGACTGTGTTTTGAATCGCTTCTTTGATTGCTTCGAGTTTTTGCTGTGGAATATCTGACCAATACCGAATGTGTCGTGTGACTTAATCGCTGGTTACCAGGGGAACCCAGGCCCCTCAGGATCACTACTTTGCGCTTACATCCTCGTTTCTCTTGATTGAGTCACATTATAATACTAGTGTACCTTACAAAAAATCGGAGTGAGTCGAATACTGTTTTTTAGCTTCAGGCAGCGGAGGGCGGGCATTAACACCTGCACACAGTAGGTACTAAGCCATCCTGGGCAGCGACATTTTTCCATGGCACTGTGTCGAACTATTCATTGTACAATATCTGACTCTACGCAGTAAGATAGACTTTTGTCATTGATTCGAGTGCTGAGAGCTGGCTGATGCATGCTTATTGTAGATGCCATCTCAGAGACTTAATGGATTCTCATTTAATTCTAAGATACATAACAGAACAACCGACCGGAATGTGTCAAGGGTTTTGAGACAAAAAAGCAAA
>JBBQPY010000031.1:0-35797 GCA_038216735.1 Chthonomonadales bacterium | reverse complement strand
AAATCCTGGCTTGGAAAACAGGGATCGGAAGGGAGCAAGGAGAACCTCCCAATCGGGCGACGGTTGTAGCGAGTTCAGGGCAGATGCCTCCTTTGGCGAGAAGTCATCTATCCTATACGAGTTTGCACCAGCCGTCGCCTCGAACCAAAAAACGCTAAACTACAGTTATCCTGAAATGTCTTGCTTAATTGCCATTGATCATAATCCTGCCAGTAACGCTTCGGCTGGGCAGTTGGAGGAACTTTATGTCTACCACCGTTCGCCCATTCGAAGGGCGCGATTATCAGTCAGTTCTTGATATCTACAGACGGGCAGCTCCACCAGGCATGAGCCCTCCCTTAGCCGAGATACCCGACTCCAGAGCCTGTGTCGCTGTCGATACGCGAACGAAGCAGGTGGTCGGATTCGGGACCGTTCCCCTGCGCGAAACATCGTCTCTGACACTACTCGTATCGCCACCATGGCAGCGGCAGGGAATTGGCCGCCTCCTCTGGGAACGTCTGGCGCAGGATCTGGCGACGATCGATGCAATCGCGGTCGAGCCGTGGGTTCGTGAAGAAAACGCGCCCGCTATCGCCTGGCTGCAAAAGCAGGGGTTCGTACAAATCAAACATGACGGACCTGTCAGCTTTTTTCCGCAGGAGTCGGACATGTCTCTCTTCGACGCGACGGTTGCTCGGGTCGCCGCGCAAGGAATCGTTCTGACCACGCTCTCCCACGAGCGCCAGCAAGAGAAAGATTGCCTGGCGAAACTACATACTCTCTATAATAAGGTCAACGGGGATGTTCCCGGTTCAGAGGATTATGCCGAGCAGAGTTTAGAAGAATGTATTCGCGAGCAGGACGAGCCGGAAGCCATGCCGGACGCCTACTTCATCGCAAAACAAGGGCACGATTACATCGGTCTGAGCTACTTACGAACCCGCGATGCCGATCCCAACTGCGTCGAGCCATACAACATTCAGCAGCTTCTGACCGGGGTGTTGCCGCAATATCGCCAGCGTGGGATTGCCCTGGCCTTGAAGATCAAGACCATCACTTATGCTCGCGAGCACGGCTTCCACCGAATTCTCACCAATAGTTCGAATCCAGCCATGCATGCTCTCAATACAAAACTCGGGTTTCGCAGCGGCCCCTGGCTCGTCTACCTGAAAACGCTGTGCCAGGGTAATCATGATCTGTCGCTCTGATACTGCTGACTGCATCAAAGACAGGTTTCATATTACAATATGTCGGTCACTTTTCTATAAGGAGCAGTATAGGACCCAGCAAGTCACGCTGATAAGCCGTTCCCTGAATGTTGTAGGTCTCCTCCGTTCGGGCTCGCACGGAGAGCACATGTCCGCCCGCTTTGCAGGTGCCTAGGATAGTCAGGTGCAGAGGACCGAGTAGCGCTTGCGGAGTAGCGGTCATCGTAATCTGTCCATCTTGTTTGTCTTTAGCAAGAGTTAAGGAAGTTGCCGTGATACCGGGCGGCAGCTTATCTGCGCTGATTATCACATCCCCTTCCAATCCATCTTCGCGATCGATATGGATGCTGAGTACGGTCGTGCCGCCTCGGACGAGTTTGGGTGCATCGGGCAGCGCCCGTACGCGCAGGCGAGGCTGCGTCTCGGCAAGAAAGAGACGATAGGCAAAGGCAGCACCCCCACGATCCTCCATATCACGCACTCGGATCGTATAATCTCCGGGCTCCAGTTCCGCTTCGATCCGAGAATCCCGGCCGCGTCCATCATCATCGTTCTGAATGATTTCCCCTTTGGAATTGTAGAGCTGAAGTTCGGAATCCATGGGTGTCCCCAGCCGGCGAGAGTATGTCTCCAGAGCCACCTTTTGCTTCTTCTCGATATGGAACTTGTAGTAGTCGCGTACACCTGCGGCGGCGAGCCGACCATTTACGACACACGAGAAAGGAACGGACTGCGCCTGCTTCAAAGTATGATTCGTTCCCGTTTGCACTACGTCCGGCAAATCGCAGATCTGAAAAGGACGCGCATTGGTCGATCCCTGACTGCCCGTATAGGTGACGTCTATCTGGTCGGGCGCATCTTTCGGGAGGGAGATTTGCTGTGTGGCTTCCTTGAGGTTTGGTCCGGAAAACAGTATCGCTGCAGTCTTCCCTCGCTGCCCGCCGAGCGGGAAAATTCCGATAGCGTGCGGCACCACGCCGAGCGTCAGGCGATAGACAGCCATCTGATCACCGCGCCAGTTCAGGTCACGGTAAAACACGGTGTAATCGCCATCCTGCGTCGATTCGAAAGCGATCAGGGGATCCCATCGGTAATAATCGTCGCTCGTTCCGTCACTGGATGCAAGCACGTTGCCGCGCGCATCACAGATTTCCATAAAGCCCTTGAGCCACGAGTCCCCGATATGGCCCAGGATACGCAGCGCCTGCACTTCGCAGACCACTGTTTGACCGACGCTGGCATGAAACGTGACTCCATCCCGATCCGATTCCTTCTCGATTCGTCCGTTCACCGTGATGGGCAGGGTAACTTTGGGGCAGTCTTTCAGCGAATCATTTGGCTCTTTCTCCAGCATCTCGGGATACGCCCCAACGCAAAAATAGCGGGGATTGCTCATCCCTGTCGCATCGTAAACGCGCACCTGCTGTATGCCGAGCGGAGCGTCGGAGGCGATTGCGATCTCCATGGTGCAGGCAGACGCATCCTTACCTCGTTTGATGCTTCCAGTCAAGCCGCTGCCGGTCGTATAAAAACCGGTCAATCCTGCCAGTTCAGTCCCATTCACGCCGATTGTAACGGTCGTGCCGCGCTGCCCGCCTGTAGGATACAGGTAGGACACATGGGGCACCGCCTTTGCGGACCGAGCTATTACGAACAAGAGGAGAGTGAGAAGGACGCGAAGCCCCATGATGATTAGCCCAACTCCTTGAGCGGCGCTCCTTCAGCAAGGATTTTGACCGGCCGATCTTGAGGAGTGATATACTCTTTGTCGATGGAAATTCCGAGCTTCGAGTAGAGCGTGGCGGCGATATCCTGCGGGCTCACTCTACGATCCTTTGGCTCGGCGCCTTTCTCATCGGTCTTACCGATCACCTGTCCACCGGGCACGCCTGCGCCCGCGAAGAGCGCGCATCCGGTATTCGGCCAGTGGTCACGGCCCCCGAGAGCATTGATATCGGGAGTGCGTCCGAATTCTCCCATCCAGACGACGAGCGTATCTGCCAGCAAGCCCCGCTGATGCAGATCTTCGATCAGAGCCGACATTCCCTGATCGAGTGGAGGCACCAGGTGATCTTTGGCGGATTTGGCGTTGTCGGAGTGCGTATCCCAGCCACCATGAGCGACGGTGATGAAGCGTACGCCTGCTTCCACCAGTCGTCGCGCCAGCAAGCAGCCCTGTCCGAAAGCATGGCGCCCATAGCGGTCGCGAACGTCCTTCTTTTCTTCCTGGATATTGAACGCCTTTTTTGCAGCAGGCGAGGAGATCATGTCGTAAGCGCGCTGATAAAAGTCGTCGCGACTGTGTGTAACAGGTGAGCTCTCGAAGCGCTTGAAGGCGCTGTCCACCACCTTGAGCAGTGAACGTCTGCCGTCCAAACGTTCCTTCGTCAGCCCATTAGGCAGGCTGACGTCTCGAACGCTGAAATGCTCCTCGTTAGGGTCGCCCCCTACGGCAAAGGGATTGAGCGCCGCTTCCAGATAGCCCGACTGACCGTAGCCGAACGCGAAATCGTTACTAGGAATAGTGATATAGGGCGGCATTGAACCTTTGCCACCCAGTTCTTTTGATACGACCGATCCCATCGAGGGATAGACCAGTGCGGGATTCGGATGCCACCCAGTCAGCAAGGTGTGGCAGGCGCGCTCATGGGCGCCTTCTTCATGTGACATCGTCCGCACCAGCGATACTTTGTCCATCACCTTAGCCATCTGCGGCAGGAGTTCGCAGATTTCCAGTCCGGCAACGTTCGTTTTGATCGCGCCGAATTCACTCTTGATACCTTTAGGGGCGGTGAGTTTCGGGTCGAACGTATCGAACTGGGAAGGACCCCCGTCCATCCAGAGCAGAATGACCGATTTGGCTTTCGCGCTTTTCCCCGCTTGCGCGGACGCAGCCTGCATACGAAACAGGTCTGTCATCGATAGATATAGCCCGAGAAATCCGATCGTTCCGACCTGGACGAATTGGCGGCGGGACGCTCCGCTTTGATGATCCTGTGCGCTCCAGAGCGGGCTGTTGGCGGGCTGCTCAGACATAGTCGTGCTCTCCTGGTAACTGTTCCCCAAGCCTGTAGGCAGGGGCATCTTCGGTTGTATAATCGGTCTTATCATCGCATTGATCAGAGGATAGGGAACAATCCGCTCGTGCATCCTCCATTAGCCCCTCATGTAAACAAAGCAAAGGAACCAATGCACTACTTCTAACCCCGTCCTTAAAAAAGCAGACGAGGGAGAGAATTCACGCCCTATCAGCTTTAGCTCGGCGGCTCAACGAGTCCGCACAGTTACAAAATTTCAATGGTTGAATGTAAACTCTTCCGAGTTGAGTAGTGCCCATAGGCTGTCTTCGAACGCTTTACGAGGCTCTTTCGTGCCGGCGACATGTGCGAGGAGATTCTGCGCTTCGAACTGTGTCGGGTAACGGCACAGCGTAAGCAGATAGAGCTCGTCCACGATGCGTCGATTGGCGGCCTCGGGCGCGGTCTTTTCATACTGCTTGAGGAGCGTCGCTACGCGTCCCCCATCGTCGGAGAGTTTACTGTTCAGACTGTCGCTATTGATAAGATGAAGCGACTGCGACAGATTAGGCTGCAGGCTGCGTTCGCAGGCACACAGGATTTCACGCTTGGGCCGTCCGAAAACTGACAGGAAGTAGGAGTCGATACGGCTATCCCGCAGTTGGATGGCTCGCCACCCTCTGGGATAGGCGCCGAACCTGTCCGGCCGAGCGGTTACCTGAGCAATGGCGTCCATCATCGGCTCGGCTGGCAGGCGTCGCGGGTACGCGCGGGCAAAGTTGCGCTCGTCTTTCGCGTTACCCTTCAGTATGATACTGCTTCGCTGATAGGCTTCCGACTGCAGGATTACACGCGTCATATATCTGATGTCGTATTTGTGCTGGATAAAGTCGTTCGCGAGCGCATCTAACAATGCCGGATTAGAGGGCGGATTGCTCACACGAAAATCATCCACCGCGTCCACGATCCCCTTGCCGAAATAGTCCGACCAGAGGCGGTTGACGGCAACGCGCGCAAAGACCTTGTTGTCAGGAGAAGTCAGCCACTTCGCCAGTACCTCGCGACGATCCTGCTCCTCGCTGACTAAGGGCTGACTGTCCCCGAGAAATTTGGGCGCGACGGTCTGTCGTGTGCGTGGATGACTGACCTCACCATCCCTACGGACGTAAATCTGGGTTTCGCCGAACTCCGGACCGTCTTTTTGCCCAACGCGGGCAAAGAAAGCGGAAAGACCGTAATAATCGGTCTGCTTCCACTTCTCGAATGGATGATTGTGGCATTTGGCGCATTGCAGGCGGACACCCAGAAAACTCTGCGCTGTGGTCTCCGCAAGTTGTTCCGGCGTTGTCGCCACTTTGAAGAAGTTTGCCGGACCGACGTGGAAGCCGCTGCCGTGTCCCGTCAGCAGATCGCGCACGAACTGGTCGTAGCCGATATTTTTCTGCACCTGATCATGGATCCAGCGAGAGTAGACGTCAGCCCCCTCCTCCGAACAGTACTGCCCATTCACGCGAAGCAGATCCGCGAGTTTGAGGGTTCGATAATCGACATATTCGGGTCTGTCGAGGAGACGATCGACCAGTTTCATTCGTTTGGATGGATCGCGGTCCGCTAGAAAGAGGCGCGTTTCCTCAGGAGTAGGCAGTGTCGCGAGGACGTCCAGGGACACTCGCCGCAAAAACTCAGCGTCGGTCGAGCGGGGAGAGGGCATCACATGCACCTTCGCCAGCTTTTGATAGACCAGAGCATCGATATAGTTGGCGCGGGGGAGTCCTGAAGTATTCAAGGCAGGGTTAGGGTAAGGCACCGTAATGCGAGCCACTTTGACCTCGCCGCCAAAGCTGATCATGATCGCGCACTCGCCCGGTTGCTTCGTCGTAATTGTGCCCCTGGAATCCACGCTTGCGACCGCATCGTTCTGCGATTGGTAGCGAGCGAGAGTTGTGACATCGCGCGCAGTGCCGTCGGAGTAATGGGCTGTGGTGCGCAGCGGTTGGCGCAAGGCGGCACGGGGCAGCACAATCTCATCGGGAGCAATGATGAGGGAGGTGAGATGCGCGTCCTTTTCCTGTGGACGAGGTGCGCGCTTCTGTATCCAGCGCAAAAGCAAATTGTATTCTGCAGAGCCTACAGTCAGGCAGGGTCCGCCTCCGTGGGGAAGCTGCTGAGTGGGCTTGAGAAGCAGCAGGCTGTGTGCGGGATCCGTAACGGAGATACGGCGTCCGCCTGCCTCGTTCGAAACATTGATATAATCCAGATCGGAATCGAAGCCAGCCAGCGACAGCTTGAAACCGCCTTTTCCCGATTGCGAGCCATGGCAGGCGCCCTTATTACAGCCGATCTTCGTCAAGACCGGTTCGACATCGTTGGTAAAGTTGACCGGCGCAAGGTGGCCGACGCTTGCTTTTCGAGAGAGGCTGGGGGCTGAGCGGGCAGGCGCTATCGACTGGCCCGCAGCACACGCCTGGGCGAAGCCTAACTGGAAAAGAAGCAGAATAGAGGCGAGCTGATAACAGCGCGAAGAAGGCATAGCGCACTCTTTCTCTTTCACAAAGCCTATTTTTCAGAGGAGGTAATAACCAATTATTGAGACATCATTCAATACATTATAGTTCGAAATATTTCAAAACACAAAAAAAGGTGCCAACAGTTATTTTTCTTTTGCCTATCTCCCTTGATTTCCTCCCTGACCGCAATTGCTCACTCCCCTGTCGTGCTCTATCCTTCGATTAAGTATTCGATTCGGAATGGACAGAGGAATGCATATTCGGCAATAGCAGGCGGCGAAAAGATCGGTCGTCAGAACCCCTTAACGAAATGCGAGCAGGAGTCCGGAGCACGATGGTGAATGTGCAGACAGGAGCCCTCTGTCGGAACCAGTCAAACTCGCTGTTTTATGGACAGGTATGTGGTTCCGATGAACAGATTACGATGGCAGCAGTATGGAATTTTGCGTACGGAGACGACTTCAACTACACCGCGCGGCGAAGGATATCTCTCCAGACATTTGCAAAACGAAAGGAAAGCTATGAACCGATCTACTACATATGCCAGCCTGCTGGCCCTCTCCCTGGCTCTCAACGTGTTACCCGCGCGAGCGGGTGACACACTTGTGATCAACGGTAAGACTGCCTCCACCGACCTACGCCACATCGGCGGGAGCACCTATGTCAGGCTGGAGGATGTGGCTAAGGCGCTGGGAATGGTCGTGATCAAGCGCGCTAATGGCAAATACGAACTCACGAAGGCGGGTGGGACCAATCAGGTGCAGGGCGTGACGCAGGGCAAAATAGGTGACATGCTCTTTGACGGGCGGTGGCGTTTTCAGGTCGTGAGTGTCCAGACACCGGACGCCTATACCATGAAAACTCCTTCGGCGGAGCCGACTTCTTATCCGGCGGATACGCTGGATTTTGACCGTGCCTCACATGTCGTCCGCGCTAAGACAGGGTATAAACTGGTGGTGCTCGCCTGTGTCATTGCCAATGGTCAAAAGAGCACACAGACCTTCTGGCTGGCGCCTATTGCCGGCAGGAACATCAATAACGCCCTCGCCGACACGAAGGGTGGATCGCACGTGCCAGTTGGCTATGATCTTGAGGGCGCTCCGATTCAGACCAAACCGCTCCTGCCGGGCGCCAGACTCGCCTTTTCGATGCTGTTTGTAGTACCGGAGGCAACGGAGTTGAAAGACCTTGTGTTCACGCTGACCAACAATGACTCGTCAGGAACCAACGACGTGCGGGTGTCATTGGGATCGAAGATGTAAGCGATCGTGGACGGATTGCTGCCCCGCCCGTTATGCTGCGCACTTCACTCGTGACATGTTCGGAATTGTCATATCCGAAGGTCGTGATACTGCCATCGTTGTCGGTGCGGGTCAGCACATCGCTCGTGCCATCATTGCTGTACCGATTGCGACCCAGCGTCACTGATCTTGTGCCAGACAACGCCGAGGAAACGCTGGCTGCGTTCCCAGGCTTCACTGCGTTGCGGCGCGAGACCGCGTGCCCTCAAAGCTCGTTCGTGATGCTGCCACAGGTCATCGAAGGGCGATGTCAATCGCCAGTAGCCGACTCCAAAACACGTCAGAGCCATGGCGAAGAATAGAATGCCTTCAAATGTTTCCATCACATCTCCTGCATAAGTTGCCGGTGGTTTTAACCACCGGCAACTTATGCAGGCAGTTCGCCTATCCTGTATCATCTCTAGATTATACGGTGGAAGCGAGCGCGCCCATCGGATCCCATGGTGGCAATCCGACTGGAGCGGTGTCGAGCAGGGCAAGCAGTTCCGGCGCGACATACTTCTTCTCGACCACTACCTCATAGTTGTACTCGTCGAACCAGGGATCGGTCATTACCATAAATCCCTTTTCGCCGCCCTTTTCGCCCCAACTGTTCTCGACACGCCACTTGCGCGGACGTCCGGCATCGTCGATATCCACTCCCGTAAACACCATTGCGTGCGTCATCTGACTGTGCCCATAGTCGAGACGCTCCGCCTTCGTCATGCCGAACTTCGTGCCGTAAACCTCTTCGAAGTCGTACAGATCGACGTCCATCAAGCCCAGATCGCGATCGAACGATTTGCCGACATCGCAGCCGAACCAGACCGGTTTTTCGTCTCTGATCATCGCTACCGCTGCCGCCTTCAGCACGTCCATTTCGACGTTTAGATAGCTGACGGGCTGTCCTCCGACGACGTTACCGAGGAAATTGACCGTGTAATGGGTGTTGTAAGATTTGCTGCTCTGCGGACAGTGAATCAGGCAGACCATCGCATCGAGGTCGAAGGCAATGTGCTTTTCAAAGAACGCTTGCGGGGTCAGGACGCCATCGCGGTGAAACGCCTTGTCCTTGTCGCGCCACTGCCATAGAAACTCTTTCGGCGGCTCGCCGAGGTGGATCACCAGCATTCGGTAGACCTCTTCGAGCATCTTCGCCTTCTGCGTCCGCATCTCGGCGATTGCCACACCCTGCCGATGCGCCTGACGCAGACGTGCCGCGTATTCGCGCAGTTTGGTCGTAATCAGCCCGTTCATTGCGCCCGTGCTGCTGCTGCTTTCCGTCTCCGGCATCACCGATTTCGGAACCACACCATACTTTTTCACCAGGTTGACGAACATATCCCACTGGCCGCCATCCTGAATCGGTGACTGCACCAGAAACGAGATCAGCCGGCTGTCGGCGTCTTCATCCAGCGTTTTGAGAATGCTGTCGAGGAAGTAGTTGGACTTTTCCAGCTTGTCCCAGAACATCGGGTAGTTCTGCGAAAGCTCGAAGTCTTCGAGGTTCATTTTCTCCGCCGCGATCGAGCGGAAAAGGTTCAGTCCGGCGAACATCCAGCAACGTCCGCTGCCGTGCTGGCTGGTAGCGGGACCCGCTTTGGTGACGTGCGAGTAGACATGATTCGTACGCGTGACGGCGCGTCGGTCTTTGGCGATCGAGTTGACGCTGGCGGCGGCGACCGCGTTCAGCGCGATACGATTGCGCGGCTCCGAATCGAACGCCTTCGCATATCTGTCGATGTCTTCCTGTCCAAGCTCTCCTGTATAAATCCGCTTTCCCATCGATCGATCACCCCTTTCAGCGTTCTATTTTATCCGACTCTTCTTACGTCCCAAGCGAAACTTCTCACGTCGAATATACGGTTGCAACTGCTCCGGCGTTCGTATTTTGCTCGCAGTGCCGGTCCCAGATTCGACGAACATTATGAGACTGTTGATTTGCGGTCGTTTCGCTATTGGAGGCAGCAATTCCTCTACTGAATCTTACGATACGGAATCACTCGACGATTTGTGAATCAGGAGACTTCAAGATTATTTTCTGTATAGACAAAAATATGTTTCGTTTTGAGAGGATTATTGGCAAATTATGATGTATAATGCTTATGTATCGTAAATGTCTGCACGAAATTGATTGATCGAATGCGCTCAATAGCAGGCGCACTACCATTCAATGTATCTGGTGCGGTACCAGATGAATCATCTTTACTATTTGTCGGTCAGCTCTGCTTTTTGCTTGACCAGTCTGCCCGACACCAAGGAGCATCGCACCATGAAAATCGTCAACAAAACGTATCGCAAAGGTTTTACGCTCATCGAACTCCTCGTAGTGATCGCAATAATCGCAATTCTGGCTGCTATCCTCTTCCCTGTTTTCGCTCAGGCACGTGAAAAAGCACGCCAAACATCCTGCCTCTCCAACACGAAGCAGATCGGTATCGCTACGTTCATGTACGTTCAGGACTACGACGAGACGTTTCCGATGAACCTGTATATGGGCGACAATGGCGGCGCGCCCTGTGTGCTACCCTCCTATGTCGCACTGATGCCCTACGAGAAGAACGCGAACATTTACCAGTGCCCGTCCGCGCCCAGAGCGATCGATTTTCCCAAAGTTCTGAGCGTCATATCCATGCCGCCGGAGTGCTCGTCCGCTCCTGATCTGAAGTATGTGAGCTATTTCCCGAACTACTCGCTGATCAACTGGGGCGATCCAAGCAATTTGTTCGGCCCCGGCAATGGACGACCGGTACGCACGATGGCCGAGGTCGAATTCGTCGCAGAAACCGCCGTCTATTATGATGCTACGGGAACCCTGCCCGACGCCTACTTCGGGATGATGGACGAGCCGATCCAGCCACGACATAATCTGATGCTGGAAGCTGCGTATGCCGATGGGCATGCCAAAGTACTTAAAGCCAAAGATAAAGTCGACGCCACTGGCAAACATCTGGGCGGCTACTCGCCCGACGGTCAGGCGATCCTCTACTATACGGTCACATCCGAAGGTCCTTATCAGGGCAAAGATGAACTGCGCGGCATTCCCTTCAAGAACGCAGATGGCTCGTGGGGTCTACGCTGATACTCGGTGCTGATAAACTTCCCTGAGGATAAACCTACCATGAACAACAAAAACATTACCTTGCCCGTATGGGCAGCGCCTGTAGCCATTAGCGTCTGCCTCGTACTCGTCGCCTTCTTTACCTGGCGAACGCTGACAGGCGGTACAGAAGCAGTCGGCCCCTCAATCGGGGTGCACGCCGGACAGTATGATCTGCGCGCCGAAATGGCAAAAATGCGTCAGCAGAGCAAATAATATTCTATGCTGCCCTCACCCCTGACCCTTCTCCCTGTCAGTCGCTAGCTCCTCAGGGATGAGGGCAAATACAGCGCTGTCAGCATTTTCTCCCCTCTCCCTAATAAGGCACGAATGGCAGGGAAAGGGGTCGGAGGTGAGGGCTTCTTCCGTATAATAGAGGCAATTCGCAATATGGCAATTCGTGCAGCTACCGCTTCCGATACTGGTTCCCCGAACGTAAGTACCGCGTCGGAGGAAGCCAGTCCGCTGCCGCGTGTGCTGGGACCGCTCGCTCTGACCAGTCTGAGTATCGGTGGGATTATCGGCACCGGCATCTTCATTATGACCGGTATGGCGGCGCATGAGAAAGCCGGTCCCTCGCTGATACTCTCGTTCGTGGTCGCAGCCGTTGCCTGTATCGCCTGCGCTCTCTGCTACGCCGAGTTCGCCTCCGCAGTCCCACGTGCTGGCTCCGCTTATACGTATGCGCGAGTGACTCTCGGCAAGGGCTTCGGGTGGATCGTCGGCTGGAACCTGCTGCTTCAGTACGGACTTGCCGCCGCCTCCGTCGCGCAGGGCTGGTCTCACTACTTTCAGGACTTCCTGAGCGGCTTCGGCACACGACTGCCAGGACTTCTGAGCGGTCCGCCGATCGACCTCAGCCAGACGAGCGGAAAGCTCGCCGCTACAGGCAGCCTTCTCGACCTGCCCGCTCTGCTGATCGTTTTGCTGATGACACTGCTGGTTGTGCGCGGGCTCAGGCTGAGCATGAAAATCAACGGCGCGATCGTCGTTCTGAAGCTGTGCGTGATCATGTTTGTGATCGTGGTCGGCGCATTTTATGTCCATGCGCGCAACTGGACGCCCTTCGCACCGTTCGGCTGGGGCGGACTGAGCCTGTTTGGAAAGCCGGTTCTGGGACGTGTCAGCGCAGGTGGGGAGCCCGTCGGGGCGCTAGCGGGAGCGGCGCTGGTTTTCTACGCCTTCATGGGTTTCGACGCAGTCACGGCTTACACGCTGGAAGCTCGCCGTCCGCGCCGTGACGTTCCGATCGCGATTATCGTCTCGATCGGGATCGCCACTTTGCTGTATATTGCGGTCACCGCTGTGCTGACCGGCATGGTTCCCTACGACCAGATTCAGATCAATGCGCCGCTTTCCAGCGCCTTCCGACAGGTCGGTTTGCCATGGGCGCAAATGCTGATTTCGCTAGGCGCGACGGCTGGCATCACGTCCGTGCTGCTGATCATTCTCCTAACCTACCCGCGCATACTGCTTGCGATGGGACAGGACGGGATGCTCTCACGCTCGTTTTTTGCCGCTGTTCATCCACGTTTCCAGACGCCCTGGAAGAGTTCGCTGCTCGTCGGGATCGTCGTCAGTTTGCTGGCGAGTCTGGTTCCGCTGCACCTGCTGATGGACCTCGTGATCCTCGGAACGCTGTTTGGTTTCGTGCTGGTCGCTTCCGCACTGCTGGTACTGCGCCGTATGCCCTTAGGACGGGAAGCGGTGTTCCGTGCGCCTGGCGGTCTGTTGATGCCGATTGTCAGTATCGGCTCCTCGCTGATCTTGATGTGCGCGCTGCCGCTGCGAAGCTGGATGCATCTGCTTGTCTGGCTCGGTGCGGGCTGTGTGCTGTATGCGGTATACGGTCGCAACCGTGCCACGACATCGGATTGAGAGACCAATAGTGACGCCGGTGCTGCTGTCGCCGAACCAGTATGAGTTTCGTCGGCTGCTTGATTCGACCGCTTCGATTTATGAAAGTGGACGTTCGGGTCGTTTGCAGCCATGGGAACTGAATCCACTACCGCAATATTTTTGCGTTCTCGCCGTATATCAAAACGCCTTCCAACCTGCCGCTCCATCTCAGCCTAAAATCAAGTTCACATCGAAAACATCGGGTTCGCGTCGGCTTAACAGAGGAATAGAACTGCCAGATACTTCTGAAATACATGCCGCCTGAAAATGTGGTGGTCGGCGTAGTTGGCTTTGTCCTCAATACCTTGCAGCAAGTCTTTGAACACATAGATCGTAAACGAATGCGCGGACATCTGGCGCAGCGCCTCAACCTCTGCATTCCCATCCACTTTATAGTAATACAGCTTTTCGCTCTCTTCGAACACGTCTGTCCTCATGGCGTGGTTGAGGCCACGGCATGGAAAGCCAGTCATCAGCCGAAGCGCATTCGTCTTGAACTGCTCGTAATCCAGTCGATAATCCATCTGACTCGCCTCGAGTCCCCGGCAGACAGAATGGAACGGCGAACTAGGTTGTTTCGTGCATCGAAAACCACAGCAAACATTTCAGCGCGGATGGGGTCTTCGGCGACAAACAAATCCATAGTCTCAAAAGTCGTTCGGATGACTGCCATATCGTTCATCGCTTCTTCCATCAATCCGTGTTTCATCGAAGCCTCCCTGACAGTCACGCTCGAGAGAGCGAATTCCGACCAATACGCTATTTCCAGCTATTGAGCCAGACCCCTGCCGTTTCTGGATCGAGTAGCGACTTCCGAAACTCGATATCGTTCATGATCTTATTTACGACCATCGCGTAATCGCGATAGGGGTTGTCTCTCCGGTGCTCGAACCTCAAAAGCCCGTGTTCGGTACGGTCATCGTTACGGAAGAATAATTCGTAGGGCTGCTCTTCATAAGGTTTGTGCTCGTCGCCGGAAACATACCACCTCACAAAATGCCAGCGCTGTCCCTGCTTATCATAGCGGCGTTGTTTGTCATACGACCCTAACTCTAGCATCTGCCTATTCCTCGATCAGTCCATGATCAATCGATTGCCCGGAAGATCCGTCCGCTTTATCGCAGCCAACAGGGTTTCCATTCGATCATAATTATCTGCTGTCGCGCCACGAAGGCGTCTACCCACCAACGAAACGCATCCAAAATCACCTCTGAACCGGGCAGCGGCGCGGGTCCATGATGCCTCCTATCGAGAGGCTGCGCCGTGACCCATTCCTTGTGCGCCTTGCGGGACTCCTGAACGCTCTCTACCTGCTCCAGCTCCTCCAGAACTCGATAGACCGCCTCGGGACCGAACGTATGTGCGATGTACCATGGCAGCTCCTCGATGCTGACATCCCAGTCCGAGTTCACAACAGTCCCTATCGCTTCTCGGCACGGTATTGGACAGGCGGGTCTGATGGTGAACAGCAGCTGTGAAGCAAAATCTGGTGAAGCGTCGGGAGGTGTAGGGCGCAGACACGCGTAAGAAAACAGGGCTTCGAACACGTCCTGATCCTTCGACTGATGAAGCTGTGCGCAAAGCTCCAGACATCTATCGCTGTAGGCAGAGCGTTGGTGCTGGTAGATATCGGGGGGAAGTTTGTCGTCGGGAAAGGTGGCTGTGACTGCGTTGATCGCGGTGATAATTTCATTGTGCGTCATTGGGTTACCGCTTCTACGACAACAGGTGTGGGTATCGGGTAGATGTGTAAATGCTTCCGTACAATATGAAAGCCGAGCGCATGATTGATCGCGCATATACCGCGGTTGATCGAGAGATTGCTCGTCTCGACGTACCGGAAACCGCGTTGTTTTGCACAGAGCAGGCTGTGTGCCTTGAGCGCTTTCGCTGCGCCACGACCCGCCCAGGCTGGCAGGATACCCGTAAAGCCGCTCTGAAGGACGTCAGGATTCTCGCGATTCGACTCGAGCATACAGACACCGATATACTGCTGCTGATGCAATGCGAGGAAATAGAGTTCAGGGGAAGCGTTCTCGCCCTCCAAGCAGGCGTCACGCCATCGGTCGAAGGGAATCGGTTCCTGCCGCAGCTCAAAGGGAGGCTGCTGCTTACGGCATTCATTGTGACAAATATAGGCTCTTTCGACCGCACCGGAATGCAGAGCGCGCTCCTGACTTAGCGTCGAAGGCACTGCTTCGAGCTCATCGAGGCGCCGCGAGAGCGATTGCAGATACGAGACGTCTACGCTGGATAGATCGAGGCGCATCGTCAGCATATAGTGTCTGCGGAGCACCTTATCCGCCATCATTTTCCTCCAGGTTAAAACGCCCTATGAAGACATCCGACTCAATACTCAGTCGTTTGCCTCGCGAACCCACGAGGATAACAGAAACGGCGCGCTGTCTATCTGCCAGGAGATATAGTTTATAGTTGGCTCATCTTTGTAAAGGTCCTAAACCATTGTATCTGTCCAGACAGAGCCAACGGGGACGAGCCGTAAGCCAGCGCGTTCGAAGTTCCGATGCGTAGTCGAGAACAGACTGCCTCCGCCAATCACGAGGTCGCAGCCAAAGGAAGGAGCGTCAGCGATCCGTCGATCGATCAAAGCCCGCTGTATCCCACCACCACGCCATGCAGGAAGAACTCCTGCCGTGCCGAAGAACCCGACCCCGTCGATAATCGGGAAGGAGGCAAATGCGACGGGCACGTTTTCAACTTCGGCGATATAACGTCGGCAGCCGGGAAGCGTGTCTTCCGTCCACTGGAATTGGAGATAGTCCGCCTGACCCTCTCCACGCGCCTCGAAAGCCTGCCGGAACAGATCGAGGTAAAGAGTCTTCTCTGATAAACTCGACTCGCGTATCTGCACGGGCGCAGCTGCTCTCGCTTCTGATACGAGCATTCTGTCGGGAACGATACAGGCAACCGTACCGCTACCGCAAGACCACAATCCTTCTGCGGATAGCTGCATAAACAGGTCTTGCGTCATCTGCCCGTACGAGACACCAAGCGTACAACGCAGGTCATCCTTACGGAAAAAATTCAATGCCTCGTGCAGATAAGGCACATCTTCGGCGCGAAAACCCTGTATGCGATTCTTGCCACGAAGAAGTGGCGAGTGCGTTTTGAAGGCAAGGGCATTCCCAAACCGCTGGATTTCTACCGCGTACGGATTGCCTGGAAGAGCCTGCAAAGCTTCCATCCGCGCGAGGCTGAAGCGCAGATGGAACTGTTCGATACGTGCGATGAGGTCGGGGGTGATGAGTGGAAAAGGCATAGGTCTCCACAGGAAAGTAGACAGTAAAGGGGAACGAGGATTGGTGTGACATTCGATATTGCGAGTTTACAATATTACGAAGTGCGGTAACGAACGATTATAAACTCGCGCTGCGAGACTATCAGCCCGATCCGGCGGACTGCTTATGGTATTGTGTTGTTGGAAACGGTAAAAACCCGCGTTGCCAATTTGCCAGAGTCCGCATCGGTCACCGTGATCGTCGTCGTACCAGGAGCAACTGCTGTGACGATTCCATTCGCATCTACAGTGGCGAAAGCCGGTGCGCTCGATACCCACTGCAAATGCGATGGATCTACTAGAACGATTTGCCCGGCGGCTGTTTTAGGAGCGACATAAACTGGCATTGTCCTGCCCGTAGTCAATGTGGAACTGTACGTTATCAGCTCGAGAGTGTCGACTGTACTCGACTGATCGATCGTAGCAGAAACAGTCTCTCCCGCAGTGAGGGTAATGTTGCCAGAGCCGACTGCAACTATCGTGCCATAGGCGCCCTGATTGAGGTAGGCTGTGTAGGTGACCTGATACTGCCCGGGGTGTGCCTGGATGGATATTACCGATGAAGTTGAATTGGCAGGACGTACAAATCCCCACTCGCTCGGAACTGCATCACGGGACAGCGCTCCCGACTGCCGTGGAGCGCCAACGAACTTACTGTTAGCGCCTGACGGAGTCGCGACTCGTATCAGATGGACATTGACGAGTTGAGCGCTGAGCGGGAGCAGACGCGAGGCTTTCCCCAGTGGTGACGTCCAGTTTATTGTCACCTTATACGTTGCCCTGGTGGCATCGACCGAAGACCCGCCTCCGCAACCCGTGAGCGTGAGGCTTCCAGTAAGCCCAGTGCCAATAGTCAGTGACAATCCGATCATTGTTCGAACAAATTTGTGCTTATAGTTCATCGATCCCTGTAGTCCTTCCAGTAATCCTTGCAGGTAATGCCGGTATCGAACAGGCTGCAGGCAGTGTCAACTGCCGTCAACGGGTTGTAGAGAAATCCATATACCAATATATGGTACTGAGAGGGATTTGTCGGTGCTGTCACCGAGGAGGGGTTGTCGGTCTTGACCAGGTGAATGTTCTACAATAGCAGAAGAGGCTCACTTTCTGCCATCCTGCAAATCAAAATGGAACCGTACTTTTCAACTGGCTGATTATAACATTGTCAATCGGGTTTGACAAGAGGGGTTACAACTCATTTTCATTGGCACGCCACTCAGAATAGGCTTGTGCCATCTGCTTCGCGGCGATCTCCGGGTCCATAGCCCCGACTCCGGTACACAGCCCCGGAATCGCAATCGACGAAATCGCATCCTTATTTTCTGTATTGAACTGCTCGACCGCCGTCAGCACTGCCAACATGGCGTGATAGGCGTTGCTGGTGTGGGCTACGCGGGAGGGCAGTTCCATCGTCGGGGCACATACCAGATAAGGAACATAGTCATCGCCAGTCTCGACCACCAGCGCCCGCCCAACAGGCAACAGTCTTCCGATCTGCGCGATCGCCGCCTGCACACGCCCCTCGACATAAGGAAACCTCGCACACAAAACTGCGTCGATGCCGCCATCCATAATGCCATAGCTATTGGCAGGCGAAACGTAGGCGTCCGCTTCCACTTCCAGCAGATCGCCGCGTTGCACACCGACTTCCGGATACGTGGCAAAGGCACGCTGCCATGCCCTTGTAAGATTGGGCAGCATGTCACACAAAATGATGTCGAAGGAAGCTGTCAAGCCACTGACCTTTCGTAACCAACCATCCCGAACCCCTACCTTCGTGAGGAGGCGTAAGGAGGCGAGAAAATACTTAGCTTTCACTTCAGATGAAGGAAATATATAAACGAGATCAATATCTTTCATGCTTTCTGTCAAGTCACTCGTTCGCTATGTCTAATTTTTCGCGAGTGAAAATCCTTCGAGAAGCGAGGACAAGAATCGGCTTGCCACATAGCAGAGGGGCCAGAGGAAGATGTACATTGCCACGTATAACGACAGCGTTTTGATAAGAAGCCCACCATGTGCGTCAAGGAACACGGCAAATAACGGTTCTATTCCTGATATTCGAATCGCAAGGAAGGCTGCTCCGACAACTGCTGCCACCATCGCTGTACGATTTACCAGGAACCGAAGCGTAAAGGTTCTCGCCAATGCTGCGTGAAACGCCACTTGCATTCTACGACTCAGAACGGGCTTGTCTAGTATCACTGGGATCCCTTCGAGACCACTCGATTGACTGCAATTTGACTGGCATGGGCGAACAGGTTCAATCGTTTGCGTTGATGCTCAAAGTTCCCACTGCCCACCGAACCACTTCGTAACGAACAATTCCAGGTTGTTGGCGATCCACGTGCGGCTGTCGTCTTCGTGATTACGGAAAATATATCTGGATTGTTGACCTTCCCGTTGGTCTGTAGTGCATTCCGGCAGACACTCTCCACCAGTTCACGCCACATAGAGTTTCTCTTAGGCTCTGCCTTACCAAAGAACTAAAGCTCGTAATGGGCGTAGAACACGCGATAGCCTTTTTTCGTCGGAACCAGCGTGAGAGTTGCTGTGTCCGGAGTCTTAGCAAACTGTTCCCGATAGGTAAGAAATACACTCGTCTGACCGTTCCGGTTCTGCATATACCACTGCGGCTGACCACGACCGACGAACGCTCCGTGTTTTTTCTCGACCAGCATCTCCATATCCTTGAGGTCACTGGAGGAAACGTTGGACTTAGCTTCGTCTGAGAACAGGGAGTATGCGGCCGGGTAGTTATGATGTCCCATCGCATCGAGGAAGCTGTTGCCGACCACTGTGGCTTCCGAGGTACCTGCCTTCACCGTATGGAAAGCTTTGATGCCCACAGCAACCACCAGCACAACCAGCAGACAGCCGCATCCGAGTACGCCCGACACAATCGGGACCACCGGAATATTTTTTTTCGGCGGCAGGTTTATTGGCAACTGTGGTCCCATCCCGGGATAGTTCATTGCTTTCCTTTCGGAAATGATTGATATTGTCCTTTTCAACGCCAGTCTATTAAGGACGTGCTGCGCCGTTAACGGTATTTAGCGAGCGTTCCGGCGGACGAGTCTGAATCGGTCGACGTAAGACGAATCGGGGACATGTGTCGCCCTTGATTTTGCACGGGTGTCGAATACGGTAGACTATGGGTATCATTGTCGTAATTTTCGTGATCTACAATCGTCGCCCGGAAACAGTTTCTGAAGATTGCGACCGAGTTCGTTCGCAATTCTAGCTGTCACGGTAGGGCGGTTCGGGGTACAGACCGGGATGCATTTTCGCTCCTGCGCCGACCAGTACGGGCAAAAACGGCGGTCTGCGCGCGGGGACGCCGGCGCTTCCTGACTCGCCGTCCTCATCCAGTTCGCGACCAGCCCGGATCGCTCTGACCAGTTCGCTCGTATCGGTCGTCAGATTCATATGCGACAGACGCTGCAAAATCATCGTCCACCGTACATCCTCGCGCGCCAGTTCCCATTCGGCGGCTGTGCGATCGAATACCTCTGAAGCCAGTAGCCCACCAGTGAGTTCCTGCAGTAACTGCTGAGCCGCAAAATCTTCGCGGCTCATCGATACCTGCTCTTTCATCCGACATCCCATCAAATACCAGCGATACATTCTCTCGAGGGCTTGGTTAGATTCGTTCACGGTTCTGCTCTCCTTCTACAATCCCTTTCTGCTCAATTCCAACTCCTTCTACTCTATTCCGAACTGACAAAGCCGGATAGAACAATGTCTGCAATGAATCCGAATTAATCCATCCGCTGGAAAGTCCGTCAGGGATGGCGTTGCGCTATTTTCATTTCTTTTTTCGTTTTCTGCGTAACTGCTTCGTGCTTTGTGACCGCTTCGGCTTTTCTGGAGCATAGATGGTAATCCGGAGCGCAGCGCCCGCCGCTGCAATCCTGCGGATTGTCTCTTCAGAGAGTGGCTGAGAGAAACTAAATGGCTCCATGCCCGCGTGATAACCGAGGTCGAACTCGCGCTCAGTGCAAGCCTGCCATTGACTGAGTTCTGCAGCGTCAAATGTCTCGATAACTGACAGGAAATCTGCGATATTTGGGTTCGGCTTCTTGTGTTGTCTGGCGGTTTCAAAGCTGCCTTCCCATCGACCTTCCTCCGATTCCCGTTCCCACAGGTCGTAGTATTCGTGTCGCTCGAAAGCCGACTTCAATGCCGTGGGTATAGCGTCTGCCGCGATCATGAGGTCTGTATTCGCGTAACCAGTCTGCTCCGGCTTCTTTTTTGGCTTGGGATTTTGTTTTTTCGTCATGGCGCAACCTCTTCTGAATGATCCTGCTCAATGCAAGTATAACAAGGTCTCGCTGCTCTGTCAACATGATCTGTCAACAGCAGGGCGCCGCGATTCGAGGGCGCACTCTACGTTGCTTGAAGCGGGCGAAGCAGTGTTCCTAACTCGGTCGCGCCAGCGCGGTCGGGGAGCGGATACGGTAGACTAAAGGGGACAATGTATTCGCGGCGAAGCATAAATCCGTGCTGCCCGCAAGAACTGTCAAATGGCGAATGAAGAAGAAAAAGAAGAAGCAAAGCGAAGTTGCGGAGCGCCAACAACTGAAGCGAAAGAAACAATTAGACAGGGAAACCAGAAGGAAGCAACAGATGGAAGAACTCGACCCGCTGCAGAAAGTGGAGCTCGCGATGCTGCGCGCCGAGCATCAGAAACGGTTTCAGACGATGATCACCTATCTCAAACAGAAGATCGGGGAGGGCATCGAATACCGAAACGCCGTTGCGGTCGCCGTGATTTCCGACCAGGGCGCCTACTATCAGCTCAGCGATCTGCCCGAGGAGTTTGCTGGCGCGGCCGGTGACGATATCGAACACTCGTTCCTGACGACAGAAGAAGCGCTAAAGATTCTGTCAGACGCCGCTTCGGTCACACAAAATACTTCGATGGAGACGACGCGACACTATTCTCTGCTCGCCCTCTACTCACGGCGCGGCATCATCGACCGCAAAAACTGCTACCTGTACGACTTCCGCTCGCATGACGATATCGCGCCGCCCGTCGTGCTTGAAATAGGCAGTTTTCGACCGGAACAGATGCCGCTGTTTTTCAAGATCAAAGCCGATTCCGTGTTCGCCGCCCAAAACAGCGGCGTGCAGGCAGGCATCTCGTTCTGCCTGGCAAACGCCGGTGACCGTCATCTGCTGGTACATATTCCCTATTCTGGCGATCAGGTAACGGACTTGAGCGAAAGCCTCGAAACGACCACGATTCAGTAGAATAGCGCGCCGCGTCAGTCGATCTCCGGCTGAATGTCACCTTTGCTTCCTGAGCATTTTCGGCAGTTGTGGTGGGTACAGCCAACTCCCTGTTGCCGCACCAGCAATATTCAGTCCCGCCCAGAAAATGCCACCGCAAACTCATGGAACCGCTAACGGAACGAGATGGGAGCAGAAACCATCGGGCATCCCCGCAAATCTTAGCCCATTTTCGTGCAGCCGCAGTTGATCGAGCGCTTATTTTTCACGCTACGGCTAGCTCCTTCAAGAGAGCGGTCGTGACCCGTTTGTGATTCAGAATCGGCGCAGTGAGACAAATTGCTCTCAATGTACTTTGAGGTTGCATTTAACTGAGGATGGTGTTATACTGTTCAGAATAGAACGAATCGGTACTAAATACTACTTAAACATTGTGTACATTGCAGCAGCATCTTCGTTCGGTCTACCGAACTTCGATCGAAGTTCATGCGCTGTATTGATCGAATTGACTTGACCACAGCAAATATCAATCGGGCAATGCCTGAAGAAGTGGGTCATCGATGCACTGTCCACGCAGCAAAGAGAAGATACTGATTTGCGCCTGCGAGATGTTTCATCACAACGGCTATCAGGCTACGAGTGTCGATGACATCATCCGGCGCTGCGGCGTTGTCAAAAGCAATTTCTACTACCATTTCAAAAGCAAAGAAGAGCTGGGATTCGCGGTAATAGAGATTCATTTTCTCGACTTTGCCGCGCTCGTCGAATCCACGCTTGGCAACACGAACGTATCGCCTGCGAAGCGCCTCGAACTATTCTTCGATCGTATGTGTTCTAATCAGCAGGCGGAGAAAACCGCAGGCTGTCCATTCGGAAATCTGGCAGCTGGACTGGCGGTCGATGGGGACGAGACCAGCGAACGTTTCCGTCACCGGCTTTGTGAACTGTTTGACACGGTGCAGTTAGCGCTGAGAAGATGTCTTCTAGCCGGCGTCGAATGTGGCGACTTTCGTCCCGATATCGTCCCGGAAGAGATGGCGTTTGTTCTTCTTGCTGCCCTCGAAGGCACTCTGATGCTCGCGAAGACGCATCGCGACTGCCTTATGATTACGGACCGGCTTCGTGCACTCAGCCGTCTGCTTCGGCCGTAGTCAGCACTGAAACGACAATTCGACGTCGCAGCTGCGCGCTTAGAAATAAGGTTGGAAGACCTGTGCGCTCCAGAACAAAAATGATTCGAATTTGGACTACTTAGACCTAAAATAACGAACCCTTTTCCGATTCTCGCACGTCTAATCTAGTATAGGACAGCAGCACAGACAGTAAAGATATACATATAGCAACCCGACACATAGCATTGTTAGACAAAATGTCGGATTACCTGTGTAGAGAATGCCGGTAGCAGTCCGAATATATGGCTGGAGGCACTAGAATGTCAGATATTACCACTCTGGGACCTAACACCTCGCATGGCGATCATGCCGAGTTTAACAAATTGATCGAGCGCACCAAACGACAGGCTTACAATGTCGCCTATCGCATGACAGGCAATCGTGACGATGCCGAGGACTTGACGCAGGAAGCGTATCTGCGCGCTTATCGTTCTTTTGGGACGTACAATCGGCAGATGCCTTTTGAAAGCTGGTTCTTCCGAATTCTGTCGAACCTGTTCATCGACCTGCTGCGGCGCCGACCAAAGCAGAAACCGCTCTCGCTCGATCAGCCGATGGGCGACGAAGGCGGCGACGAGAATATGCTGTTGCAGCTTCCTGATGACAGTATGAACCCCGAGCGGGATCTGCTCGATCAGGTACTGGATGAAAAACTGCAGAATGCGCTCACGACATTGCCGGAGACGTTTCGCATCGCCGTTTTGCTTTGCGATGTCGAAGGCAAATCCTACGAGGAGATCGCGCATCTCATGAACTCCTCGATCGGAACGGTACGCTCTCGCATCCACCGCGGACGATTGCTTCTTCGCAAAAATATGGATGCGCAGACACACGGCACTACAAAAGCGCGCCGAACGACGAAGAAGGAAATCTCGCCGTTCACGACACTGAGTGCAAATTTGGCTTAACGGTCGCACCGTTTCGAGTTTGTGTCCGCTGACCAGTATCGGTTTGCGACACAATAAATCAGTATACCAACAATAATAAGAGCGCTGACACTATGTCAGCGCTCTTATTATTTTTTCAAACCACTTTTTCCGAAAGCCAAACTAATAACGTATGGTCAATCGAATGATATTTTTAGCTATGACTAAAAATATTATGTTCTACCTTGACAATAATTATTTAGATAGTATATAATAATTTTTGACGGGTCGGTTCAATGTAGAGACTAGCATACATCTTCCAGCATCGGAAGCAGTTTGGATCAGCGCAATTCTCGAACAGTTCCAACATAGAGTGGTCAAACAGAATACAAGGTTAGAGGAAGATAAAACTAGATGCATATAGAACGCAAAAGGGCATTTACGCTCATCGAGTTGCTCGTTGTAATCGCTATTATCGCAATTCTCGCAGCAATTCTTTTCCCTGTCTTCGCGCAGGCACGTGCGAAAGCGCGTCAGACTGCCTGCCTTTCGAATCAGAAACAGATCGGTCTGGGAGCGATGCTCTATGTGCAGGATAATGATGAAACCTTCGTGCATACGGAATGGGGCGGGGACGTGGACGACGCGCATGAATACTACTGGGGCGATATGCTCGCTCCCTATATCAAGAGCTGGCAGATTCTTCAATGTCCCGGAGCCAGCCAGCCGATTCTATTCAAAACAGGGATTACCAACTTTAGTCGACAGGAGACATACAACTACGGAATCAACGATATCACCGACAATAGTGATGCCTGCATCCCTGGTTCCGGCAATCCCGACAGTGCAAACTGCAGCCATATTGGCGTAGCGAAACACGCGATGGCGGCCGTAACATATCCCGCAGAGACGATTCTCATTGCTGACAGCGCTCCGGAAGCGACGGACAATGGAGGTGTCGCTGCCTTTGCACCGAGCAATAGCCTCACCGATATAGGGCACAGTCGCCATGAAATCAACTGGCAGCTCGGTCATCGCGATAACACTTTTTTGCAGGTGAATCGCGAGCAGCAGGATGGCTACCCACGTCACAGCGAAGGCTTTGTCTATGTGCTTGCCGATGGGCATTCGAAGTGGCGAAAGCGAGGTCAGAACGCAAACGGAGCCTATTACGGCGGCACCAAAGACAAGGAGTGGATAGCCTCTCGACCATAGCGGTGGACGAGGAGTGCGATATGACCTACCTGCCTGGATTTCGGCTTTGCAGAAAGGGGCGGTGGCACGCTCTCTGGCACTGAGGAAGGATTGGCGGAGTGCCAGAGAGACGCGGGTTAAGCCTGGGAGCATCTGCGGTCTACCATTCCTCAAAAGTGCAAATCAAGTTGCGAACCAGATTTACAGAGTAAACAGTCGACAAGCTGATGCGCAGAGGCTCACCGTATCATAACGAGGTACCGGAAGAAGTTGCGCATCCCATGCCGCATATTGATTGCAGCAAGCAGCGGCTTCCTTTCACGCAACGATGCCAACATCCAATCGAACTTCTGCATCGAGAGGTACCGATACCAGAAAGCAACGCCGCGGCGCAACAGCTCCTTCTGTTCGGGGCTGATCTGTGGGGAAGCAAGCATGCGCAGGCGGACATTGGTACGGGGACTTCGGTCGCTGGCGTTGCGCATGGCAGACGCTCCGTGCTGACGGTAGCTCAATATCACGCGATCGACATAAGCCAGACGACCCTGCCTTGAGATTCTGAGCCACATATCATGATCCTCAGCATAGGTGAGGCTCGTATCGAAAAGACCGGCGGCAGTCAAAGTGCTGCGCCTGACCACAATAGTGCCTACGACGAAACAGGGATCGTAGACGACGCAGGAAAAGGTCGTTGGTTCGTGTCCCTCGCTTTTCAGGAGTTTTCTCCCTTTGACATACTGTCGGTTACGGGCCCAAGCTTCTCTCCAACCGCCTCCGATCCAATTGCCAGAACTGTCGATTTCACGAACCAGACCATGGGCTCCGACAGCCAAGGGGTCCACTTCGAGTGCTGCAACAAGCAGCGCGAGCGCATCGGGCTCCCATAAATCGTCGGCTTCCAGAAAGGTGACGTATTCCGCTTCTTTACTTACGTCTATTATCCCGCAATTGCGCGCAGCTGACACTCCTCCGTTGTCTTGATGCAGGCATCGTATCCGAGCATCCTGCGAGGCATAGCGCTGAGCGATAGCCAGCGTGTTGTCTGTGCTGCCGTCATCGACGATCAGCAGTTCCCACTCAATCAGCGTCTGACGGAGAACACTCTGAATCGCTTCAGACAGAAAGCGCTCGGCGTTGTAAGCCGGTACGATAATAGAGACAAGTACATCCATACGAAACTCCTGAACTTCATGATTCAGAAACGGTTGAAAGCGATCGTTGATTAGCACATATTCAGTTGATATGAGGCACTGCGTGGTGGCTCAAGTCCGTTTTCGGGCTTTTGCTGCCTTATCGAGGATATCGCTTCACTACCTGCGCCGAGTACAATATGTACAGTTACAGCTGAGGTGATTCGACCAACTGACAAGACTCAATCTGTATGGATTACGACCAGAATTCGCTTTTGTTCCCGGTATTTATACCTGATTTTTGCTCGTTTCCTTGCTGAAAACGCAAAAAACCCTTCTGTCTCAACATAGGGTTGGAGACAGAAGGGACGTCATTTTCGCATACTGCGTGGACATGGATAATCGGTACAATCAAACCGAAGTGACCATTCACAGGACGAACCGTGGGATCATTCCAGATTTGACGGGCAAATGGAAATCACTTTTCGCGGAAGGGCATACCCATCGCTTTGAGCAGACCGCGCGCCTCTTCATCGTTCGTCGCGGTGGTACAGATAATGACATCCATACCGCGCACCTTGTCGATTTTATCGTAGTCGATTTCGGGGAAAACGAGTTGCTCTTTCATTCCCATTGCGAAGTTGCCGCGTCCATCGAAGGAGTTGGGCGAAATGCCCTGGAAGTCTCGAATTCGGGGCAGGGTCGCATTTACGAGGCGATCGAAGAACTCGTACATGCGCTCGCCGCGCAAGGTGACTTTGCAGCCGACACGGGAGCCTTCACGCAGCTTGAAGTTTGCGATCGATTTGCGCGCATAGGTGATCGAGGGCTTCTGACCGGCGATCGTGGTCATGTCGCGTACAGCGCCATCGAGTTCTTTCGCGTCGCCGCCAGTCTGACCGGCGCGCCCGACACCCATATTGATGACGATCTTGTCCAGTTTTGGAACCTGCATCACATTCGTATAGTTGAACTGCTTGATCAGGTTCGGAGCGATATCGCTTTTGTAGCGCTCTTTCAAACGTGCCATTCTCGGTACTGGTCCCTTTCTAGCCTGCCGATTTCTGACCGGCGGCGGGAGTGGATGCTGCTATTCTGGATCGGTTCGACTGTGTCTGAAGCCTCGATGTGAATATGCTAAGTCTGTTTTTACAGACAGGAGATCGAAGTTCCGGTCGGGAAACGCGAAGTCCGCCGAGCGGACTAATACCGGTTATCGATCCCATGAATGTTGGATTTGCAGATTTAGACTGGGATCATACGACCATCAGACAGCCAGTTCGTTCCAGCTCAATGTCTCACGTAGATGACTACGCCAGAACGTCGATTGCCTTCGCGCAGTCAGGGTGCTTGCAGACGCGGTATTTGCGACGCGACAGCTTCTCGGTGCCCTCTTTGTAGGCATAGCCTACGCGAGTGGGACGCTGACATGACGGGCAGACAAGCATCACCTTGGCAGTGAACAGCGGAGCTTCGATTTCGAGGCGTCCGCCCTTCTGCGTCTGGCTGGCAGCAGCGGCTCCCGCCCGGTTGCTCGGACGATCCTTCTGATGCTTGATGATGATGTTTGCGCCCTTGACGATCACTTTGTTTTCTTTCGGCATCGCCGTCAGAATTTCGCCACGTTTGCCCTTGTCTTTGCCGGCGATCACCTCGACGGTATCGCCTTTCTTGACGCGGAGCTTGACCGGCTCGAGCGGTTTGGATTTTTTCAGTTTGGGCATTATAGTACCTCTGGCGCGAGCGAAACGATCTTCATAAAATCGTTCTCGCGCAGTTCTCGAGCGACCGGTCCGAAGATACGTGTGCCGCGCGGCTCCTGATTCGGCTGAATCACGACTGCCGCATTGTCATCGAATCGCAGTACGGAGCCGTCAGGACGACGGATCGGATGGCGGGTGCGGACGACGACGCATTTGACGACATCGCTTTTCTTGACCTGCTGATTAGGGGTTGCGGATTTGACAACGCCGACGATGACATCACCGACATAGGCGTAGCGTGTGCTCGACCCTTTCAGGACTCGAATACACATGATCTCGCGTGCGCCGGAATTGTCCGCGCACTTCAAACGGGTGTATGGTTGGATCATTGCCTATTTTGCTTTCTCGATGATGCGAACGACGCGCCATCGCTTCTCTTTGGACAGCGGTCGCGTTTCCATTATTTCGACGGTATCGCCTTCACCGCAGCTCTGCTCATCGTGCGCCTTGAACTTGGTCGTGCGACGCATAAACTTGCCGTAGAGCGGGTGACGCACGCGGCTTTCGACCGCGACGACGACCGTTTTCTCCATCTTGCTACTTACGACTCGACCCTGGCGCACTTTGCGGCGTCCACGATCTTTATCCGGCGTTCCTTCGAAGTGAAGGATATCGGGCACGGTCGGCATGACGGGTACAGGCGCAGGCGCTTTTGGCGCGCGCTTGCCTTTGGCGGTTGGTTCGACTGCTGCGGTTTCTACTACCGGCACTGCTGCAGGCGCTTCCGCGACCGACACTGCCGGAGCTTCGGCGGCAGGTGTCTCTGCTGGCGTTTCCACTTCTGTGGGAGCTTCGTTTACGGGCGCTGCTTCCGCAGCGGCTGCAGGCTGTTCCGCCACTGTCGTTTCAGCGGGCGTTCCTGTCACTTCCGGCGGTTCCTGATTCACTGTCTCATCTGACATATCTATTTCGCCTCTTTCTGTGCAGCAATTTCGCGCTCACGCAGAATTGTCAATACGCGGGCGACCTGCTTACGCGCCGTGTGAATGGCTGCCGTATTGTCCAGTTGCCGCATCGCATTTCGGCGGCGAAAATCGTACAGCGAGGCGCGCTGTGCGGCGACTTCCTGATGCAGTTCCTCATCGCTCATTTCGCGCAGCTGCTCACGTACCTGTTTGATCTTGAATTCAGCCATTGGTCGGCTCCTCGACCGCATTTCCGGTCCCGCCCTCAGCTCCCGCCTCGGTCGCACTCACTGTTTCCGTATTCGCCGTCTCTGTGTTCGCCAACACTGGCGCACTGGCGGCAATTCCGTCTATTTCAACTTCGTCGCGCCGATCTACGCCCGCAACATCGCCCGCTTCATCCGGTGATTCCAGATTTTTCGCCGCTTTTTTTGGCGTCTGTGGCGGAACGGATGCTTCGCGTTTGATGAACTTCGTTTCAATCGGGAGCTTATGTGAGGCGAGTCGCATCGCTTCACGAGCGTCCGCTTCGCTGACGCCGCCCATTTCGAATAGCACTCGGCCCGGCTTTACAACCGCAACCCAGCCCTCGGGCGCACCCTTACCGGAACCCATGCGCGTTTCGGCAGGCTTCTTGGTAAAGGGTTTGTCAGGGAAGATACGGATCCAAATCTTTCCGGAGCGACGAATATAGCGGTTCATTGCGATACGTGCCGCTTCGATCTGGTTGGCGGTCATCCAGCAAGACTCGACTGCCTGCAAACCGAAATCGCCGAACGATACGACCGTGCCGCCCGACGCTTTGCCGGTGCGCCGACCGCGATGCTGCTTACGGTGTTTGACGCGCTTTGGCATCAACATAATAGTTTCTCCTCCATTGAGCGGGAATCGGGTTATGCAAACGAACTATAGAAGCCAGCAGCGAACTGCTTGAACCTCAGATTTAATATCGCTGCATACAGCCTATCCGCCGAACGCCGCTGATAATCGATCGAAACTCAATCCAATCGAGTCTCAGTCGGCGCGGGACACACAAACAGATGTTCAATAAATGCACTGGCGAGCATTAGCCCGATGCGGAAGGACCGCCAGCATGCGGTCCACCGGGACGGCTGCCGCCACCACCAGGAGGACGACTTCCGCCACCCCCACCGGAATAGCCACCACCGCCACCGGGGGGACGACCGCCGCCACCACCGCCAGCATAACCGCCTCCGCCACCGCCGGGGCGTCCACCGCCTCCGCCGCTGAAGCCACCGCCCCCACCGGGACGTCCACCTCCGCCGCCACGATCTCCGCCGCCGCCACGACCGCCGCGATCTCCGCCGCCACCGCGACCGGCGCTGCCGCCTCTGCCGCCACGATCCGAACGCTCACCGGAACGATCCGGACGTCCTTCACCGCGCGGCGCGCGCGGCATTTCTGGCTCGGACTGTCGAGGCTGACCCGGCAGCACATCGCCTTTATAAATCCAGACCTTGATTCCAATGTGGCCGTAGGTCGTAGCCGCTTCTGCAAAGCCATAGTCGATGTCGGCTCGTAGCGTATGAAGCGGAATTTTGCCCTGACGATCCTGCTCTTTACGCGCCATTTCAGCGCCTGCAAGCCGACCGGAGCACATGATGCGAATGCCGCGCACGCCAAGCTTCATTGCTCGCAGGATCGACTGACGCATCGCGCGTTTGTAAGCGATACGCTTTTCGATCTGCTGTGCGATCGATTCGGCGACGAGCTGCGCATTCATGTCCGGCTGGCGGATCTCCTGTACGCTGACATGGACCTGCTTTTTGATCAGTTTCTGCAGCGCGTCCTTCAGATCGTCGACGCCCTTGCCGCCGCGTCCGATGATGATGCCGGGCTTTGCCGTGTGCACCGTCGCCTTGACGCGCGCTCCCGCCCGTTCGATTTCGACGTGCGAGATCGCGGCAGCGGAAAGCGTCTTCTTAATATGGCGGCGAATCAGGTAGTCCTCATACAGAGCTTCTGCGAAACCGCGTTTCGGAAGATACCATTTACTGTCCGCATCGCGGATTACGCCGAGCCGAAATCCGATCGGGTGTACTTTCTGTCCCAAGTGTTCGTCCTTTCGATGCGCCGCACGGGTTCGAGCCGTGCGGCGCGGCATCCACTACGCGCCCGTTTCCGGTTCTACAGTCTTTTCGGTAGATGTTTCCGTATCAGTCGATTCCGTATTTACTTCATGCGTCTGCTCGGTCGCCGCCCCGGTTACTACGGGAGAGATCGGCTCCGTCGTCGTTTCATGTACGGTTTCGGCTGGCGCTGTCTCTGCATGCGCTGCAACAGGCGCGGTCGATTCTACCACAGGGGTCGTATTTTCGACGGCGTTCACCGGAACAGTCTCTTCTTTGACAGCTTCTACTGCTTTCGGAGCGGTTGCCTGTGGCTGTTTGGCGTCACGCGCCGCCTGAGCACGACTGCGGGTTACGACCGGCTTGCGTGGCTTGACCGGCCGCGGTCCGACCTCTTCGACGATGACGGTAATATGGCTTGTGCGCTTTAGAATGCGGTAGGCGCGCCCCTGTGCACGAGGCTGTACGCGCTTCATACGCGGACCTTCGTCCACACGCGCTTCAATCAGTCGCAGATGGTCGGGGTTCAGACCGTGATTGTTCGCGGCGTTTGCGACAGCCGAGGTCAGAACTTTCGAGATGTACCCTGCGGCACGGTTCGGGATAAAGCCAAGGAATGCCAGCGCTTCGGTACAGTAACGTCCGCGCACGGCGTCCATGACGAGGCGCGCTTTACGCGGTGGAACGCGAATGAATTTTGCGACTGCCTGCGCCTGATTGTCTTCTACTTTGCGACCACGATTCTTCTTACGGTTTTCGCGGTGCTGTTTCGGGCGTTCGTGTACGCCCACATTCGTATCGTCTGACATGACGTTGTGCGTCCTTTTTATCTGATTCCATACTCGTCAGCCCAGTGAAAGGCAGACGAGTAACGGAGGAAGGCTGTCTCTACTTGATGCCTGAGCGGCGTTCGACCTGCTGGCCAGCGTGACCGCGGAACAGGCGGGTGATGGCGAACTCGCCCAGCTTATGTCCGACCATGTTCTCCGTGATGAAGATCGGGATATGCTTGCGACCGTCATGCACCAGCATTGTGTGTCCGATGAAATCGGGGAAGATCGTCGAGCGCCGCGACCAGGTTTTGATCGCTTTCTTCTCGTTGCGCGCATTCATGCCGCGCACCTTCTCCAGCAGCTTCGGGTCCGCATACGGACCTTTTTTTAATGAGCGTCCCATAGTATCTCCAATAAGGAGTGCAGTGGAAGGAATGAGAGGGAGCAGATTGCTCGCTGCTTATTCCTTCCGCCCCACCACTTACTTGCTGCCTCGCTTGCGAATGATGTACTTGTCCGTCGACTTGTTGTGGCGCGTCTTGCCGCCGATCGCTGGCTTGCCCCACGGAGTGGCAGGTCCCTTGCGGCGACCAACCGGGCTCTGCGCCTCACCACCACCATGCGGATGGTCTCGCGGGGTCATCGCGACGCCACGAACGTGTCCGCGCTTGCCGCGCCAGCGTGTCGCACCGGCTTTACCGAGCGAGATATTCTCATGCTCCGGATTGCCTACCTGACCGATGGTCGCATGGCAGGTTAGCAGGATCAGACGGGTCTCACCGGAAGGAAGTCGCACCTGTGCGTACTTCGCTTCTTTTGCCATCAACTGCGCGCTCATTCCGGCGGAACGGACGAGCTGTCCGCCCTTGCCGAGATGGAGCTCGACGTTGTGGATCAGCGTACCGACCGGGATCGCTCGCAGCGGCAGGCTGTTGCCAGGACGAATGTCTGCCGTGTCGCTTGAAGTGACTACGTCACCCTCTTTGAGACCGATTGGCGTCAGGATATACCGTTTCTCGCCGTCCTCGAACTCGATCAGCGAGATTCGGCAGGAGCGATTCGGGTCGTACTCAATTGTCAGGACTTTTGCGGGCAGATCGTACTTATTGCGTTTGAAATCGATCACGCGATACATACGCTTGGTTCCGCCGCCGCGGAATCGCGTCGTGACGCGCCCCTTGTTGTTGCGTCCGCCGCTCTTTTTGAGCGGCTCGAGCAGCGGTTTGTGCGGATCTACGTGCTGGTTCTTACCTTCTTTTTTCGTGAGTTCCGAGAAGGTATAACCGGAGCGAAAGCGTGTACCGGGGGTAGTTGGTTTATATTTTCGTATCGGCATCGGTTATATCCCCTCGAACAGCACGATGGGCTTGTCGGTCGTCACGATTGCTTTTTTCCAATCGGGCGAATAACCGGACTTGCCGCCTTTTGAGGTCGCGCGTTTTTTCTTGCCTTTGACGTGGATCGTGTTGACCGCCGTCACGCGCACGCCATCGCGTCCGTAGATCGACTGAATCGCGTGAGCGATTTCGATCTTGTTCGCGGTGATGCTGACCTTGAAATGATATTTGTTCATCACTGCCTGATCGGTGCTTTTTTCCGTCAGCAGCGGTCGCTCGATAATATCGTGCGGATCTCTCATGCTGCCACCTCCTGCGCGGTCGCCTGTCGGGCTTTCGCCGGAGTCCAGACCGCTTCGATCTTGCTGACCGCGTCTTTGACGATTATGATCTTGTGCGCCACCAGCGCGTCACGCACCGAGAAGTTGGGCGCGAACCGAAGTTCGATGCCCTGGCTTTGCAGGTTGCGCATCGAGCGAATCAGCGTCTCATTATGCTCAGGCACGATCACGAGCACACGCCGCGTTGCAGCGAGACCGAGCGCTTTGAACAGCGCCAGCGCCGATTTCGTCTTGATCGCCTCGAAATGCAGGCTGTCCAGCCCGATCACTGCGCCTTCGGTCACTTTGGTCGAGAGGACACAGCGCATTGCGCCACGCCGCATCTTGATCGGAAACGCTTTACGGTGATCGCGAGGATGCGGTCCGAAGACCACACCGCCGCCGCGCCACTGGGGAGCTCGAATCGTACCCTGTCGGGCGCGACCGGTGCCCTTCTGTTTCCAGGGCTTGCGTCCGCCGCCGCGCACATCGGAACGCTGTTTGGTACTGTGCGTACCCTGCCGTTTGTTCGCCTCTTCGGCGACGATTGCCTGGTGCACGAGCGATTCGTTGAACGCAACGCCGAAGATCGCATCAGGCAGCGGCAACGAACCGAGTTCTTTTCCTGCGGTATCGTATAAAGGAATGGTTGCCATAGTGTTGATGTTCTCCTAGCGCTGCTTCAGCCGCGTAATCGTCAGCAAACCGCCGTCGGAGCCAGGAACCGCGCCCTCGATCAGCAGTAAATTCTGTTCCAGATCGACGCGAATGATCCGCAGACCGCGCACCGAAACCTGTTTGTTGCCCATCTGGCCCGGCTTACGCGTACCCTTGAAGGTGCGGGCTGCATCGGTCGCGCCGCTCGACTGCGGCTTACGGTGGATCATTGAGCCGTGCGTCATGTCGCCACCATGAAAGTGGAAGCGTTTCACGACGCCTGCAAAGCCCTTACCCTTCGAGATACCGGTCACTTTGACACGGATGCCGGGGGTGAAAATGTCACAGGTGATTGCGTCGCCGAGCTTTAGGTCGCTCGTGTCGTCCGTGCGGATTTCGCGGAGGTGCCGCGTCGGGGTTGCGCCCGATTTCTTGAAATGTCCCGTTTCTGGCTTGTTGACAAGGCGGGCGCGAATTTCGCCGAACCCGACCTGGACGGCTACATAGCCATCTTTTTCAACACTTTTGAGCTGCGTGACAATGCAGGGACCTGCTTCTATCACGGAAACCGGCACGATTTCTCCCCGGTCGTTGAAGACCTGGGTCATCCCGATTTTCTTGCCCAGAATTGTGTCTACCACGTTTCTTCTCCTATCGACATATTTACGTTACGAACTGGCAGGAATCAACATCAAATGCCAGTTGGAATGCGGTTCATGTGCATCCCATGCGTCTTCTAACTCGAGTAACACGGTTGCTCTTTCTGATGCGTCTCCGAAATCGCTCAAACGCACTGCGAAGTGCAGCCAATTACTATCGGTACGCACGAAGGTAGCACTAAACTTATCAGCGATTCCTCGCTGATTAGCAGCTTGCTTGAGCCAATCTGCCGCGATATTAGCTTCTTCTGGCATTTCTTTACTCCGAAAGGAGAGCAAGGATCGTTTTTACGAGATAACGTGAGGTTTTCGCAACATCAATCAAATCCTGATGCGTTTGCGAGAGAGAACTCACATAATCCGCCTCACAGCGTTTTTTATACAACCCACGAAGTTTGCGCGCGATATCGCGTTTTGTATCCTCGGAACGGATTGCTGTTCCCAGATTGTGTATAAGCATACCAGGGGTATCCCCATGTGTCCAAGCTTCACGATTCCCTGGAGGGAGTTGTCCACGATACAAGAGGTAGGCCGTTCCCGCCTGGTAAGACGCATAATAATACCGGCTTAACGCGCTACGAATAATGCGGTGCCGCCTCGGTCTGTTCTGCAGCAGTTCCACAGAATGAAGTAGCATTTCCGCAGAATGAAGTGTATCGTTAGCCATGTCACGCCACAGTTTCCAGTCGGGTACGGAACGCCATCCTCTGCCGCTGGCTTTACAGCTTGATTTCGATGTCCACGCCGCTCGGAAGGTCGAGGCGCATCAGAGCATCGATTGTCTTCGGACCGGGTTCGAGGATATCGATCAGCCGCTTGTGCGTTCGCTGCTCGAAATGCTCCATGCTCTCTTTGTCGATCGTGGTGCCACGGTTGACACACAAAATCATTTTTTCGGTCGGAAGCAGTACGGGTCCCGCCACACGCGCACCAGTGCGCTTTGCGGTGTCCACGATTTTCTCCGCCGACTGATCGAGGATACGGTGATCGAACGCCCGAAGGCGGATACGCACCTTATCCTGACGTGCTGCGCTTGCCATACTCTATTATTCTCCCGGTTCCATCATCCTCCCCTCGCCTTCGCTTTCGGAAGGAATCGGGGGTGAGGCTGCTCAGACACACGCTTACGAACGATCACAAACGATTGAAAAACATACACGAATCGTGCAAACCAAAAACAGGAGCCGGTCGCTGACGCACGTCCGGCGACCGGCTCCTGTAAAACTATTAGTCGAAGATTTTGGTAACGACGCCAGCGCCGACAGTGCGTCCGCCCTCACGTACCGCGAAACGCAAGCCCTCTTCCATCGCGATCGGCTGGATCAGTTCGCCCGTGATACGGATGTTGTCACCCGGCATCACCATCTCCACGCCCTCGGGAAGGTTCATCGTCCCCGTCACGTCC
>JBBQPY010000030.1:0-35803 GCA_038216735.1 Chthonomonadales bacterium | reverse complement strand
TTGAGAATTTGCGTTTCATTGAAAAGGGTGTTTTTCAGAAATAATGCTTTTCCGGGTCGGTGAGCCGATACCAGATATCAGCTTCTAGACTCGCTTCCTGATTCCGAGTAACGAACCCCTGCACTGCTAGACGCTCAATGTCTGCGTCCGCCTTCATCTCCCCGCTCCATGTCCAGCCTACTTCGATCCTTTTCACGGTTTCGTCCTTGACTACAGCTTCCACAAACGGCATTACGGAAATCGCTTTTCCGTCTTCGAGGACGTAATCGCAGGAGCAGTGCCAGTTCATGATTGCGCAATCTCTTGGTTTCTCTAGTCTTCGAGAGCAACATAAGCCTTGATATCTCCTGCTCTTTCAAATTTTTGGGGATCAAACGTGTGTCTGCTCAGTATCGATTTGTGCTCCTTTCGAATGCCAAATTTGTGCAGGATCTCCATGGTTTTAAACCCGCCTCCGCGTGCTGGCGCTTCTAAGTGTAAGATTTCTCTTTGTATCTCTCGGTGACTCTGACCTCTGCAAAGATATGCGGTCAGGACATCGGCTTCGGTTGCGGTCATCGAATCCATCCTTTTTCAACTTGTGGTCAATCAGTAGCCATTCTCCAACGGTGTTTGATATAACAATAACAGCTGGCGGGTGACAATGCTAACGACGCAACTCGTCTGAGGAATAAACAGACGCCAGACGCTCATCAAATGCTTCGGCACAAACCAACTGGAATTGACCGCTTCCTTGTCTAGTATAGCAAGTAGTTGATCCGGTGTCAATACGAACACTCTCGGCTCGCTTGTAGATCGAACGCGGAAAACGGAATTCAAGCTTAACCTGAAACGGGTATACTATGTCCTTGCATTGGCTGTTCTCGACGAGCAGCCGAACGATTTCATGCGTGTCTCATGCCGCTCTGGAAGGTTCCGTCCAACAATGTACAATCCGAATAATCCGCTCATCGTTCAGTCCGATCGCACGGTGATGCTGGAGGTCGACAATGAACGCTACAACGAGTGCCGTGACCTGCTCGCTGCCTTCTGTGAACTGATCAAAAGCCCCGAACATATCCATACCTATCGCCTCACACCCCTCTCGCTCTGGAATGCGCGTTCCGCGGGCATGACCGCCGAAGAGATGGTGATCGTGCTCGAAGAGTACAGCAAATACGACGTTCCTGGCAACATCGTTCACGACATTCGCGACTATGTCGGACGCTACGGACGGCTGAAGCTCTTCAAGGAAGATGGCAGGCTGCTGCTTCGCGCCGATGATAATTTGCTGATGACCGAGATACGCCACACGAAATCGGTGCAGCCCTATCTGCTCGAAGCGGCGGACGCGCGCACGGTCGAAATACCATTACTGGAGCGCGGGCGTATCAAGATGGCGCTGCTCAAAATCGGTTTTCCGGTCGAAGACCTCGCGGGCTACACCGACGGTGAATTCCTGGAAGTGCGTCTGCGGGAAGTCACGCGCAACTGCAAGCCATTTCTGCCGCGCCAGTATCAGGAAGAGGCGGCGAGCGGCTTCTGGGCGGGTGGTTCGGCGGCGGGCGGAAGCGGCGTTCTGGTGCTTCCCTGCGGCGCCGGTAAGACGATTATCGGGATGCAGGTGATGGCAAAAGCGCAGATGAAGACGCTGATCATCGTGACGGGTATCACCGCCGCGCATCAGTGGCGCGACGAAATCCTCGATAAAACGACACTGACGGAGGACATGATCGGCGAGTACAGCGGCGCGCGCAAAGACATTCGACCGGTCACGATCGCAACCTATCAGGTGCTGACAGCGCGACGAGATCCGAACAAAAAGCGCGGCAAAAAAGCCGAAACTGAAAACGGAGCGCTCGACGACGGTGCGAAATACGTTGCTGCCGACGATTGGGATGGCGCGATTGGGCTTGCCGAAACGCCCGAACAGACGGAGGGCTACCTGAATCTCGCCCTGTTCAACCGGCACGATTGGGGACTGATCGTCTACGATGAGGTGCATCTGCTGCCCGCGCCGGTCTTCCGCATCACAGCGGAAATTCAGGCGAAGCGACGTCTGGGGCTGACCGCGACGCTGGTGCGCGAAGATGGGCGCGAAGACGATGTGTTCTCGCTGATCGGTCCCAAAAAGGCGGACGTCCCCTGGAAAGAGCTCGAAAAACAGGGCTGGATCGCGACGGCAATTTGCACCGAGATCCGGATTCCGCTCGGCGAAGAGAACCGTATGGAGTATGCTATCGCCGATCCGCGCGAGAAGTTCCGGCTCGCTTCGACCAATCCGCGCAAAGAGGACGTGATCGAGGCGCTGCTGTTCCGGCATCGCGAAGATAACGTGCTGATCATCGGGCAGTATCTCGATCAGCTCGACAGCATCACGGAACGGTTCAAGGCACCGGTTATCACGGGGAAAACCCCGCAGCGAGAGCGTGAACAGATTTACGGGGCGTTCAAGCGCGGCGAGATCAAAATCCTGATCGTCTCGAAAGTCGCCAACTTCTCGATCGACCTGCCCGATGCCAATGTCGCGATCCAGGTGTCCGGCACATTCGGATCGCGGCAGGAGGAGGCGCAGCGTCTCGGGCGCGTCCTGCGACCAAAATCGGACGGCAGCATCGCCCATTTCTATTCGCTCGTGACCCGCGAGAGCCGTGACCAGGAATTCGCCACGCACCGGCAGCTATTCCTCACCGAGCAGGGCTATAGATACGAGATCGTGGATGCGGAGAAACTGTTACCGCAGATCGCTGCAGTCTGAGATGCCTTCACCGAGACACATCGTCGCCGTTGCATTCAGCCCTCACCCCCAACCCCTCTCCCTACCATTCGTTCCTCATTAGGGAGAGGGGTGAAAGAAACGCTGGTCAATCATATATACCTTTCACGACGGTCAGCGAAAGAGTATGGTAGGGGCATTTTATCGGTCTTCGGGTTTAATGCTTCCTGCCATTTTCCATTTCCTTGACATTTCTTTTGTCCTACAGTACACTGTGATCACTTCGCGCATCCTACCAAGGCGAAGATACCAATGTATATACCTCGCCAGGAGGGACGCTACGCAAGCGGGATTCGCTTCGTTAAGCACTGGCAGCAGGTTCGATTTAAGTCGGGATCATCCCTTATCTCGCAGAAGGAAACACTGAATGAATGCTTCTTCCACAGAGCACAAAGTGCTCCGCTTCTCTGTCGCGTCCGACTATCTCCGTAAAATCGAAGTCGAGCGTGGCGTCACCATCTACCACATATATCCAACCACTACTTCATGGATAGGGCGTGAAGCTCCTGACGATGTAAATCCTCGCAGTCACGAAGACAAAGCTTTGAGCGGCAACGTCCCTCAAGCTATCCGCCAAACCCTCATCGACAACCCAGAGGACTTTTACCTCGCAAACCGTGGACTTACACTGCTCGTCGACCGCTTTTCGTACGACCCTGCAAAACAAATTGTCGAGATCACCCTCTCCAATTTTACTGGTGATGATGCCGAGCATGGCATAGCGGATGGTGGTACGACTGATGCAGTAATTGCTGAAGTGCAAAATGAGGTTCCTCGCGATAACGACTTTGCTGCCTTCAAATATTTGACCTCAGAACAAATCCCGCACTATCTCAAGTCGGCGCGCGTTCACATCGAAGTGATCGTAGGACTTTCAAATCGCGACCGGATCAAAAACTTGGTTCAGGGGCGGAATACCAGCAAACAAGTCAAATCTTGGTCCATCACAAACTTCAAGGGCAAATTCAACTGGATCAAAGAAGTCCTTGACGCAGACAACAGCCCATTCAAAGGGAAAATCGGCTACGAAGAGAACGCAGTCGCCTCAGTCACCATACTAGAAGTCTTGGCGATTATGACGCTCTTCCACCAGCGCTATAATGAAGCCGGACAGGTACCAACTATCGCCTATTCGAGCAAAGGGCGTATGGATACGAAACTGGCAGACGAAGCGCTGTCACCTGGATATAAAGCACTTGCTCCTATTCTGTGTGACATTCTGTCATTACACGATTACGTTTACTCCCTTTTCGTCGATAACTATACGAAATCCCGACCTGGCGGTAAATTAGGTCGCTGGGGTTCAAAGGATGACCGTATCTTCATAAAGATAACTAAAAAATTGCCCTTGACTGGCGAGGATGCACCATATGTGATCCCCTCCGGTGTACTCTATCCTTTGCTGGCATCGATGCGCGCACTGATCGGATATGATGGGAGAGGCGAAGCATACTGGCTGACAAATCCTCAGCAGTTTTTCGATAAATATGGTAGTGGATTGCTCGACTCACTTTTCGATAACCTGGAGCTGACCGACAACAATCCCCAAACCCTTGGCAAGAAGAAACCTGCCTACAATGCGCTGTATGACAGAGCGCAAAATTATCTCCTTCGCGATCAGTTGGAGGCAGGGAAAGCGATCTGATCCGTTGATAACTCCTACGCTCTGGCAAACATCGGGAGTTCTCGAGTTGGAGCTTTGATTTTACCCTCTCTGAATATCCTCTTTTAATGCCCGCGAAATGTTCGTTCGCGGGCATTTTCTCACTCTGTCGGAACTACTGTGCCTCATCTTTACCTAAAACCAACTTGACAAAATCAATGCTTCTATGATAGATTGTCATCTAATTAGATGTTGATATAATTAGATGGGGGTCTAACATGGTGCAGATTGATGCGCGAGAACTCGAGCAAATTGTACTCTTCCTGAAGGTACTGGCGGACAAGAGCCGGTTTAGGCTGATCGCCCTACTTTCGGAAAGGGAGTACACCGTCGGGGAACTGGCGGAGGTGCTGGAGTTGAAGGAGCCGACCGTTTCGTGGCATGTCACAATGCTGCGTAACCACGATATGGTTGAGATGCGGCAGGAAGGCACGTCACATTTTTACAAACTGAAGCAGGAGGGCGTCCACGCGCTGCTCAAGGACCTGAAGACGAAGGTCGCGCCGGAGGAGTCTCTGGACGCTGGCAGCGATTTCGAGCGTCATGTGCTGGAGACCTTCTTTCAGCACGAGGGCGTCAAGGAGTACCACACGCCGGACGGTACGTTCCAGATCACGCACACGCGGCTCAAGGAGATTCCGACGCAGCGCAAAAAGCAGGTCGTGGTGCTAGAAAGGCTGGCTCAAGAGTTCGTCATCGGTCAGCGTTACAGCGAAAAAGAGGTCAACACGATCCTGAAGCGGTTTCATCCCGACTGTGCGACCCTGCGCCGCCAGATGGTCGACAATCGTATCATGCGGCGTGAAAACAGCATCTACTGGCGAGACAGTCCATCTGAGGCAAGCGTCTGAGCACGGCAGGCGCTATTTCGCGCCCGCTGCTTCCAGCAGCTTGACGTTCTTCAAGGCCGGGCCTCTTCTAGCGAGCCAAAGCGGGGTCTGTTTGGCGTTGTTGCGGTGATTGACGTCCGCACCATGCCTGATCAGTGCAGCGACAACGTCGGAACGCTGGCTTGTATGTAGAGAGGCGGTCAGTGGCGTGTCCCCGTTCTTGTCGACCGCATCGACTTTCGCGCCATGCGCCAGCAGCATTTCGGCGACTGCAGGAGGCGCAATTCTGATCGCAGTGTGGAGCGGGGTGTTCTGGTCCTTGTCGCAGACGTTCACCTCCGCGCCGTGTTCGAGCAGTAACCGAATGTTTTCGATGGTACCTTCATTCGACGCCATCAGCAACGCGCTGTCCCCGTCTATCATTCGCGCATCGACTTTCGCGCCCCGCGCAACCAGATAACGGACGATCGGGACATTGCCATAAATCGCGCTGTGTATCAACGGCGTCTTACCGGTGCTGTCCACCACATTCACATCCGCCCCATTTTTCACCAGCAGTTCGGCTATTTTGAGACCGTCGGGGTGGTTTTCAGGCAGATAGTCGAGCGTACCTTTCCCTCTCGTCTCGCGTGCAGTCGCTTTCGCACCATGAGCGATCAGCAACTGCACGGTCCGGAGGCGTCCGTGACAGACAGCGATCATCAGCGGCGTTCGATATCTGCGATGACTGTCCTCGACCTTCGCTCCGGCATTGAGCAACGCTTCGACGAGCGAATCATTCTCGATCTCCCGAATAGCCGAGAAATCGGTGCCGAGTGTCATTTCGAGCAGAGTTAGGCTTTTCAAATCCGTCTGAGGCTCGAGATGAAAAGCGTACCGTATCTGGTGCAACAGGCCGCGCTGCTTTTCTGGTGCGTCACGGATATTCGGGTCCGCCCCTTGTGCCAGCAACAGGCGCGCCCCCGCTGTATCGTTGCGCCGTACCGCATTCAACAGTCGCAGATTCAAATTGTGCCGGGCATTCGCTTTGTATAGCCACCCGCAAAACAGCGCGGTCACGACAAATACCATCGCGAATGCAGCGAAAAATGAATGCCTGCGAGTTCGGTTACGGGTTCTGTCTAGCGCATCGGGCAGCGACCGTGTACGCTCCGATTTGTGTCCTGCTGCCGTTCTCATTCCTGTACGCATCACCTTCCCGTCGCGCATCGATCCAAAGCAACGTCTGCTATTTCTCCAGACTCCACTTTGTCTCGAAGTGCGTCTGTTTGCCGGGTGCGATCTTCTCGACGGGCGCCATCAGTTCCAGTTCTGCGTATTTGAGCGGATCCGGGTTGGTATACAACTCCAGCGAACAGCCTTCGTCGGGGTAAGTCGTACTGGCTATTCTCTTCGCCCTTACACGAAAATTGACGCCCTGCACATCCGCGAGTATGAATCCCAATGGTGAATCGCTGCCGATTTTCGAGCTCTTGGTCGCCGAACGCGTGACGGTCGCAAAATAGTTGCCCAGCTTCATGTATCCCGGCGCAGGATCCGCATCCTTGAAATTGTAGTAGCCCATCGGAAACTTACCGCCTTTATAAAGAGGCAGATTCAGTTCCTTCGGATCGTTTACCTGGGTGACCTCCCAGATTCCCCACTCAACCGGTGCAGTTGAGCTATTGGTCAGCGTATTCTTGAAGGTGACACCGGTCCCCGATTCGGCGAGTATGATCTCGCGCTGATACTGTACGCCGTAAACCTTACTTTGCATGCCCGTCGTCAGCAGATGATTGTCGGGCGATATTCGCACCCGCTGCACTCCGCTGTCGAGCGCCGGATCGGGCGGCCAACCCCAAACGCTCTGCGGCGAGACCCACAGCTTGTCGCCGCCATAGTTCAGCCAGTCTTTCGGATTGCTTTTCAGGTCGGTGGTCTTGCCTGACAGTTCGGTGTTATTCCACAGAACATTTGCGCCGCCGACATACCCATAACGCATTACGCGGCCGATCTGCGGTACAAAAACTAGCTCGACAGTGCCGTTCGTCATCTTGTACGCGCCCTGCCAGCCATTATAATCGACTTTCGAAACCGTCACCGCCGCCTCCGTACGAGCCGCAAGAAACGCGATTGCGCCGATTGCTGCCACCAATCCAGGTATTTTCCTCATGCGTTTTCGCTCCTTTGCGCTGTAATTTCTTCGTAACTAATCAGCTGCTATCGCAGCTGCGAGCAAAAGTCGTCAGGATTATAGGCACTCCCCTCCGAACGAAGGAGAGTCTGCGTGTAGTGAACAGTTCCCATTATTGTATATCGTTTGGCGAATAGCGCTCGTGATTCCTGCTCGATTTGCCATCCGGCGGTCAACTCTTCACCTCGCGGGATACGCTCTGAGAAGCAAAAAAGCCGCCACGCAATGCGCGTGGCGGCTTTGTACTTATAATTGCAGAACGGCAGAAATTAAGGCTGGAGGATAAGAATTACTGGCGTATGAGTTCACTCGGACCGAGGTGGCGCAGTTTTTTAAGTGCCCGAAGCTCGATCTGTCGCACCCGCTCACGGGTTACCTTCAGCCGAACACCGACCTCTTCGAGAGTACGAGCGTAGCCGTCGTCGAGGCCGAAGCGCATCCGAAGCACCTCTTTTTCGCGTAGGGTAAGCTTGTCGAGAACTTCCTCGATCTGTTCGCGGCGGATTAAATTGAGCGTCGCTTCGGAAGGCGAAATCGCAGTATGCGACTGAATGAAGTCGGACAACTGGCTGTTGTCCTTTTCGCCGACAGGAGTTTCGAGCGAGAGCGGCTCGAGTGCGATACGCATGATTTCATTGACCCGATCTACGGAAACTTCGAGTTCACGGGCGATCTCTTCGACTGTGGGGTCACGAAGCAGCTGCTGACGCAGACGACCGGAGGCTTTCACCAATTTGTGAATGATTTCGGCGACGTAGACGGGGATGCGGATCGTGCGTCCCTGATTGATGATTGCGCGGGCAATTGCGCGGCGTATCCACCAGGTTGCATAGGTGCTGAAACGATAGCCTTTGCTCGGATCGAACTTCTCAACAGCCCGGATTAGCCCGATGTTGCCTTCCTGAATCAGGTCGGGAAGCGGGATACCACGGACGCTGTATTTTTTGGCGATCGACACGACGAGGCGGAGGTTGGCTTCGGTGAGTTTGTCTTTCGCTTGCTTATCGCCGCGCTGTACGGCGCGGGCGAGGCGAACTTCCTCGTCTGCTGTAAGAAGCTGGGCACCGCGTGCGCGGCTCATCCAGATTTGGAGGCTTTCGTCGTTTCGCGGGCTTTCGGAGGGGCCGTTCAGCAGGCTGCTGACGGTACGCAGAGACGAAGTTGCGGTAACATCGAGTTCGGGAGCAGCAGGAATTTCTTCGCTGTCCTGAAAGATCGGCTCCGTTTCGGCGATCCCGCTGTCGAAAAGATGCAGCAGATCGTCGGCTGGTTCGCGCTCGAACTGGTCTTCCGCATCCTCTTCGGGCAATTCTTTACCGAGTGCGGAACCATTGTAACGATCGTCGCGGACAACAGCATGAGACCGGTCCAGAACGGCGGATTGCTTACTCATTAGATGCCACCCTCCTATGCAAATTGTTGGAATGTCGATGTGGCTGCTCTTGCGCTACCCTTGAATGCTGATGGATGAAAAGTGACGTCACGAAAAAGGAATATCATGAAATCATAATTATGAAAAGCGATGTTATGAAAAGTGAGCGTGTCGGTTGGTCAGAGAATACTGACTGAAAATCCACGCGGAAAGAACAGGCTCAAAGCTATTCGAAGCTCAACAGAAATCGCCGTTTACCAACGCGAGCCGTCATACCAGAAAAAAGCATTGCAGAGGGATAGGGTATGCTCGTCGCGCCAGCTTGTTCTTTCGTTCACAATGTTCAGGACAAACTTCACACAATTTTCATTGCGATCATTAGGTAGAATTGCAACTACATTGCTATTATAAAACAGGAGTTTTGTTTTGTCAAGCGACTTCTCCCCTGTACAGACAATTAATTATTGTTTTGCCAAAATAAGCGACAAAGAGAAACGATTGCAACTGCTGGCGAATTATGCTATGGCTGTACTGCTAGAATACGTCCCTACGCCGACCAACGTTCCCGACAGTGCGCGCAGCTCGTCGATCGTCCGTACCAGCGTTTGCAGTGTATAGTCTAATGCTTCGCTCGTTGTTGAACGTCCGAGCGTCAGACGCAGCGCTCCACGTGCAAGATCTCTATCGATGCCGATCGCTTTCAGTACATGCGATGGTTCGGTCGAACCTGCAGAACAGGCGGAACCCGCAGAGGCGCAGATGCCTGCCGCGTCGAGCGCGAGCAGCAAGGGCTCGCCTTGGACGCCCTCGATCAGCAGGTGTATGTTGTTCGGCAGCCGCTCGGTTCGGCTTCCAGTAATGTGAACGCCGCCGATGGCGCGAGTCAACTGACTGATGAAGCGCTCGCGCAGTTGAGTCAGCCGCGCGATTTCCGCCTGCATTCCGGAGTGCGCAATCTCTGCCGCCCTGCCTAAACCCACGATCCCCGGCACATTCAGGGTTCCTCCGCGCCTCCCGCGCTCCTGCCCGCCGCCTTCCATAAAGCGTCGAAGCTGAGTCCCGCGCCTTATATAGAGAACGCCGCAGCCTTTCGGTCCATAAAACTTGTGCCCGGTGAGGCTGAGCAGATCGAGCTTCATCGCGCGTACATCGATTGGAATGCGCCCGTAGGTCTGCACCGCATCTGTATGCAAACGTACTCCCTGCGCTCGGCAGACGGCGCCAACTTCGCAGATCGGTTGTATCGTGCCGATCTCGTTGTTGCCGTGCATTACCGAGACGAGAAGGGTGTCGGGACGCAGCATCCTTTCGACATCGAAGGGGTCGACCATTCCATCGCGATCCACCGGCAGATATTCCACTTCATACCCGCGTTGTGCGAGTGTCTCGAAAGGGTCGAGTACCGCGTGGTGTTCGATGGGAGTCGTCAGAAGATGCCGCTTCTGCTCTTTGTTCGCTTCGGCGAAATTAGCCATCCCAAAAATCGCTGTATTGTCGGATTCGGTGCCGCCCGAGGTGAACACGATCTCCTCTGGAGAAGCGTTCAGTGTGTCGGCAATAGTTTCCCGTGCCTGCTCGACGCCTTCACGCGCCGCCATTCCGACGCTGTGCAGCGCGGACGGATTGCCGTACGACTCCAGGAAGTAAGGCAGCATCGCATCCATCACTGAGGGCAGCATCGGCGTGGTCGCCGCATGATCCAGATAAATCGGCAGTTCCATCGGGTCGGGTCTTTCCAGTTTCAATTCGAGCTAAGGAAATTTGATTTAGGATAAATTGCTGTAAGGTAAATTCGAGAAATTGGGCGTCGTGCAGCGCAAACCACTACACATAGCGTGAAAACGGGACTAAAACGCGGGGTATAGTGGTCGATGCACTATCCTAACATATTTCAGGTGTGGAGTCAACAAAAATTTCGTGCGGACTTGTGCTGATCGACACGTCTATGCTGAAAAGAGGCGGTTCATGCTGGCGGCGAGGTCAAAATCGAGTGAAGTAATGCCGCCTGCATCGTGGGTGTTCAGATCGACGCGGACCGTGTTGTAGACGTTGAACCACTCAGGGTGATGATCCATTTTCTCTGCCACAAGCGCCACCTGAGACATGAATCCCCAGGCTGCGACGAAATCAGAGAAGGTGAAGGTGCGGTGCAGTTTACCCGCTGCCAACTCCCACTCCGGAAGTGTCTTCAGCCCCACCTCGATCTGTTCAGCGGTCAGCTTTTTTGGTCGCGTCACAGGCTTTTCTCCCGTATTCTCTCTATGCGAAGGTTCCGTCTCTGGCGCTGAGTTCAACTGGAAACTGGTGGAATGGGATCGAACTCGAGAAGATCGAAGCGCCGCGCGGTCTGGTCGAGCGCATCGCGCAGGATTTTGTAAGATTCTTCGAGACGCTCGCGGATTTCACGACATTCCTGCTCTTCTGTCGAGCCAGCCGGAAACCGTGCCGCGTCAGAACGCGCTGCCAGTCTATTATACGCAAACTGTACGGAGGCGAAATCCGAGCCCGTCTCGATGCCGAGCCGCTTATAGTGAAATGCGAGCGGGTCGGATTCCTGAACTGTCAGAGGAGAAGACCCGGCAGACAAAGAAGGAGACGAACCAGTCTCCGCAGGTGGCTTCGAGATACGCGTTCCAGCGTAGGTAGCGGTAGGAGTATTGGAGCGCGGCAGATTCACCGGGATCGCCGAGTTGCCGCTTTGTGAAGCAGAAGTGGCTTGCCGGGAAGCAGACGAAGCAGAAGGCGTCGAGGGCGCGGCCTCCATAGCGTCGGCAAGCTCACGACGCGCATCCGTACGTTCCCCGGCCGAGCGGCGACGCTCCGAGGCAATCATATCCTCTTCCTCATCGACCTTGTCGAACCAGTCCTTGATCTCGACCATCTTATGTTTTGCGATGCGGTAGAAACGGTCGGGAATGCTCATTAAACGTTCCTATTGTGCTGGAGAATCGGCTGCGGACAGAGTGTGCGAAACGGGTGCGAGACTTGCGAGGTAGACTTCGACACGCTCCAGGGTCGTTCGATCCTGCTCGTATCCGGCGATGCGCTGCTGCTGTGCGCCGATCGCCTCATCGCGCTGGCTGCGTGCGCGGGCGATCAGCTGCTCCGCCTGAGCGATCGTCTGCTCAGCTTCAGTTTGTGCGCTAAGAATAGAAGCATTCGCGCTGGCTACGCCCTGCTCGACTGCCTGCTGTCCCTGCGCGACATCAGCACGTATCTGCGTCGGCGAAACCGAGGCGCCTTCAAGCATCGCCTGCAGCATTGGCGCAACCTGTTCGGCAGGCAGCCCGGCAGGTAACACGGAAATAAATTTTGCGATCTTGGCGACATTTGGTGTAATGCACTCACCTGCCGAAGCGGGCGATTCCAAATGTGCAGAAACCGTCGATGTCGAAGCATACGAAGGAGTTATATGCCCTGGCGCTACGGTCTCAGAAAGTGGATGACGTGCAACATTCGGGCTATCCGAGGGCACATGGGCGGTTGGAACATTGAAAGGAATAGCAGAGGGCGTCACAGAAGAAGCTGGCTGCTTCCCCTTGAGTTCGGCTTCGAGATCAGCCATATACCGGTCGGCGGAATCGCCGCCAGCGGTGCCGATGCCGGGTCTTGGCGCGCCGGAAACCGGAGCAGTAGGGCGTGGGCGCGCAGTGCCGCCCTCGTCGGTGTCTTCGACGAAAACATTCAGCAGTTTGCCGAAAAGTCCCTTATGCTCTTCCTTATGGTCGTCGTTATGTTCCACTCTGTATCTTCCAGTCAAGGCTCGTCCGCCATCAACCGCAATATCGTCTTCAGTACAGAAGGCACGAACGGCGAGCGGAGCGGACTGCGCCGTTATCTCCGTTCGCCTGTAAATCATCCTGCCCTGCCTACGTTTCCGAGGGGCGCAAAGACTACTTGTGTCCGCCGAGCCGCGCTTCGAGTTCGGCAAGCTGACGGTCGATTTCGCTCTCCGGAGGGGCGGTCGCGCCATTGCCATTCGTCACCGCGCCGCCGCCGCCGACGGTCTGTATCTGCTGAACAGTGTTCGTCGTATAGTTATTGGCTGGCGATCCGCCGAGCGAGAGCTTCGCTTCGAGTTCGGCAAGCTGGCGATCCGCTTCGACATCCATCTGCGAGACTTCCATTTCGCGGAGTTTCGAATCGATACTGGTACTGGCGACCTCACCGCGCGCCTGTGCTTCGGACTGCAGCGACTGAATGCGATCTTTGGCGCTCGACCATCCCTGCTCGTTTTCACTGAACTGAAACTGATCCAGGGCCTTATTGATCTTAATCTGTATCTGCGCCTGTTTCAGGTTGGCTTTCATCGCGAGCGCTTCGGAAGTTCGGACGCGTATACGCTCCTCCTCGCCCCGGATCGCGATTTTGACCTTTTCAGACGCCTCAGTTGCGGCGGCAAGATTTCCGCGCATACTCTGCAGAGTCTGGTCGTAGAGCGCTTTTTCTTTGAGGAACTGCTTGGCAAGCTCACGGTTGCCCGACTGCAGGGCGAGCGTGGCTTTTCGCTCAAACTCCGCAACCATGCGCTCGTTTTTATCGACCTCCGCCTGAAGGTTATTTTTTTGCGTGATGGCCTGGACTGCCAACTCACGGTTTTTTATCTGATTGTCCTTCATTTCGCGAACGGCTTCATTCAGGATAATCTCAGGGTCTTCCCACTGATCGAGCTTACCGCTGATCAATGCCCTGAGATAACGCCATGCCCTTGAAAATGGATTTGATGCCGATGCCATTGCAGTCAGTCTCCTTATTTTGCGTCCGCTTGCGATTTTGCGGACGCGCCCCTCGCCGCCCGACAGACTAACAGACGAACTCTATTCCGTTCGGTTTCGATACTGGAATATTTTCTCTACGCAATGCGGTGGCATAACGATGCCTGAAGAGTCTTTATTATCACACTTTTCGATAGGATTGTCAACGATTCCTCCCCTTGCTCTGCTTTCGTTTCGTCCATTTCTATTGCGTCAGGAATCGATTTCCCACACTGCTGGTCGGTCGGTCGGCTTGGAATAGCGTGAAGAATATCGTTAGAAGTCAGATTATACTGCCATAGCAGATCAAAGTCCGAAACGAAAGCAGAGCCATCCAGGGATAATCATAGGCGGAAGCGAACGATTTTCAGAACGCCACAGAGGCGGTTTGACAATAATATAGGGTAGGAGTATACTGAATCGAGGAGTTTGTGAAAAAGTAAACAAAGTCTCTCCGTCGTACGTAAACACTGATAAGAGTAGGCAGGCGAGCAGCGGAACGGTTACAAAAGTGTCGGTTTGGCGCCGCGTCTTCTCAGGGTAGTATGGTTTCCAGTACAGGTTAAATCGATGCTCGACAGAAGCGCAGCAAAATCTTTTTCTTCGGGGGATAAAGCCCGGCACGTTCACGCGATGTTTTCGGCGATCGCCCCGCGCTACGACCGCCTCAACGACGTCCTCAGCTTTAATCAGCATAAAGTCTGGCGCAGGCTTGGCGTGCAGATGGCGGCGGTTGAGCCAGGCGACTCTTGTCTCGATGTCTGCACAGGAACTGGTCCGTTCGCAATCGATCTTGCGCGCGCGGTCGGCGCAGGCGGCAGAGTGGTAGGCGCGGACTTCTGCGCTCCGATGATCCGGAATGGTATCGAGCACACCAAAAATCACTCCGGCGCACCGATCACGATGATGGTCGCGGATGCAGAGCGCCTGCCTTATCCCGATAACAGTTTCGATGTCGTGACGGTAGGCTTCGGGGTCCGCAACGTCGCGCATCTGGAGCGCGCTGTCAACGAAATGACGCGGGTCGTACGGCCCGGCGGGCGCGTCGTGATCCTCGAGTTTAATCGCCCGAGACCCTGCTGGTACAAGCCGTTCGTAGATTTTTATCTGTTCCATATTCTGCCGCGCATCGGCGGGCTGCTCAGCAGCCGGGGAGCCTACACCTATCTTCCCGAATCGATGAAGCTGTTCGTAACCCGGGAAGAGCTCACGGGCATTATGGAGACATCGGGACTGAGCGACGTCCAGATCCGAGACCTCAATTTCGGCACGGTCTGTATTCATATCGGGCAGAAGAGCGAATCGAAGTGATATTTGCCGATGTGAGCATTGGATGCAGGAACGGTTCCGAAACAGCCCGAGCGGTTCCGCCCACCGGTTCTCGGGCGCGAAGGTGACGCAGTTCATCCGAACTGATCTGAAGAGGGTTCCGAAATGCCCCGGCGCAGACAGAGTGAGGAAAGCAGCATGAGCGCAACTACCTATATTGTGCCGCAGGCGCACGAAAATCAGCCTGAAACGGAAACCGTCGTCGCAGCGCGCGCCGCGAACTTTATGGAGTTTGTCCGCCCGGATCTGGAGGCGGTCGAAGCGCGAATGAACGCCGATCTCGGCTCCGATGTCCGCACCGTTTTTGCACTAACACACCATATTCTGAATGCGGGCGGCAAGCGACTGCGCCCTGCTCTGGTTGCGCTGTCGGCGCGTGCCATCGATCCGAAAGTAGATGCGCAGCGGCTGGCGACGGTCGGGGCTGCGGTGGAATTCGTTCACATGGCGACACTGATGCATGATGACGTGGTGGATGATACCGCAACGCGGCGCGGTAAGCCGACCGCGAATGCTGTGTTCGGAAACGGTGTCGCCGTCCTGAGCGGCGACTACATTCTGGCGCGTTCTATGCGGCTGCTGGCGGTGGACGGAGACCTGCGCATCATTCGAATGGTTTCTGAAATTACAATCGAAATGAGTGAGGGCGAAGTCATGGAGATCGGCGAGACCAATAATTCTGCGCTGCCGCTCGCCAACTACTATGAGATTTTGCGCAAGAAGACCGCTTCGTTCGTCGAAGGCTGTTGTCGCTGCGGTGCGATGCTCGCACAGGCGGATGAAACGCTGGAAAATGCCCTGGGCGACTACGGCTACAGGCTCGGAATGGCGTTCCAGATCGCGGACGACCTGCTCGATTATACCGGCGATCCTGCGATCACGGGCAAGCCGCGGGGCAGCGATCTGAAGGACGGTCGCGCAACGCTGCCGTTCCTGCTCGCGCTCGAAAACGCTTCCACTGCCGACCGGAAATGCCTCCTGGATGCATTCGGTCGTGCGCACCTCACGGATGCAGAGGTACTCCGGGTCTGCGATATTCTGACCGGGTGCGACGCTTTCGATCGCACCCGTACCGTTGCGCAAGATCATGTCGAGCGGGCTGAAGAGGCGCTTTCGGGTCTGCCTCCCTCTATCGCCAGGGACTGTTTCGCCGCCCTCACAGGGTACGTCGTGCAGCGCGACAGATAAACGCTAAAGAGATATTTTCTCGCCAACAGTTCAACCAATACGCCGCCCCGATTCTGGTTTTAGAATCGGGGCGGCGTATTGGTTGTTATCCTCTTTATTTGTCTCTTTGTTTGTCTCTTTGTTTGTCTATTTGTTTGTTTCGTTGATGGATAGATTTGGGTGGATTGACAGCGTGCACGCGAGGCAAAACCGGCTTGCCATTCCCGGCAAAGTGTGCGATAATGGAAACGTGTTCTCTAGTAGAAGGTCCCGTTTCGATTGTAAATCCGCGCCTGTAGCTCAGTGGATAGAGCGCTTGCCTCCGGAGCAAGAGGCCACTGGTTCGAATCCAGCCAGGCGTATTGAAATATTATTAACGACTCCTTACCACTTGTTGCGAGCTGTCGCTGTGACACTCCCAACCTGATGCCGAGGAGAGATCAAACGGTCACCGATTTTCCCTCCCCCTTGGGGCGAAGCCCGCTCCCGCTTCGTTCGCCACCTCAAAGGCACCTTTTACGCCGGAAGATAAGTCGCGTTCTATCAGGCTGTTTTTCTCTACAGGCTCGTGCATCTCGCTCTCGCAGCATGGCACGTTCCGTTTCATTCCAGACTGGTTCGAACAAAAAAGCGCTTCTCCACACGAAGGCTGCCATCCGTCGCTCGCCTGGCGGTGTCGGTCTCGAGGCAGTTCTCTGATCATGCATAAGAGTGCGCTCAATGCTGAGCCTGTTCGCTCATTGCTTGCCGACCGCATTCGTGACAAAGTGCTGCCGGAGAATATATTTTCCTCGAGGAAGGTTGGTTGGCGGCTCCGTGACCTGGAATCCGCACCCGCATCGATGCGCTGCTCGTTGGCTGCTACGACATCGCGCGCGTATGGACTGTGAAACGCAACAGAAGAAGCGCAGGAGATACTGCTCGCTATTCGCGTTCCGATTGGAAGTAATACCTTTGAGGATCGTAGAGCGATATGAAGGAGGCTTGGACATGAGAAAGATCAGGGAGACCGGAAAGGCATCGCTCGGAGGCGGTCGAAAACCACAGGACGGGTCCGGTGTATTTTATCACCTGACCCAGGAAGAGTATGATCAGATGCTTGCCGATCCTGCCTGTAAGACAGAAACGTTCGAGGCAGATGTGATAGAGATACTGGAGAAAAAGCGAATCGAGCCGGACTTAGCCTATAAGATACGGGAGGACAGCATCCGCCAGGCGGAATTGGGGCATTGGATCGACATGTGAACAAACGCGCCATCGCAACCCGATTTACAATAGCATCGGCGACTGCGGCAATTGATGGCTCCTCACCTGTCAATTGAGGTCAGGCTGGTCAACGGGATGACTTCTACCTGTCTATTTTGCCTGAAAACCGTTCTCGACTATTGACAATTTATGATTTCTGTTGTTATAATCCTCAGTATCAAGTGGGCAAGTACATATACCTGCGCAGCATCCTCACTTAAGATCGATTGCGAAATAAGGTAATCTGGTTGGCATGATTACCTTAACCAAGCTACGGCGCAAGCCGCGTCACTTCCATAAGTTCACCGGTCTCACCCTGTGCGAGTATGACCAAGTACTCGCTCAAGTCACGCTTGCCTACGAGCAAGCCGAGCAGCAACGCCGCTGTCAGGGTGAGCGGACACGCCAAGTAGGCGGCGGACGGCCGTATGCCCTGGCGTTGCCCGAACGCCTGTTGATGGGACTGATCTACCTGCGGCTCTATTGCAGTCAAAGTCTGCTCAGTTACCTTTTTGATCTGGATGAGAGCAATATCTGCCGGGAGTTCAAGCAGCGCTTACTGCCCGTTCTGCTGGAAGTGCTACCCGTTCCTTTGCGCGACGCTCCCTTGCGCCCCCTGGCTTCCTGTGCGCAGGAGACGCCCGACAAGCCGAGCAAGCAGCCACGGCGCATCAACACGCTCAAAGAACTCCTGGAAGCCCACCCTGACTTCGAGGAAGTTCTCATTGACGCGACCGAACAGGAAGTGCCTCAGCCCAAGGACAAGCTCAAACGCAAGCAGGCGTACAGTGGCAAGCAGCACGACCACACCATCAAGACCCAGATCGTCGCGACCAAAGACGTCATCCTACATGTGTTTGGCGGCTTGCCCGGCAGCCTGCATGACATGACGGTCTTGCGCGCCTCAGGCGTCCTCCACCAGATTCCCCCGGGGGTGACGGTGCGTCAGGACAAAGGGTACGAGGGCGCTGACAACGCGTACCCCAAAGTGGCTGTCGTGACGCCTATCAAGAAGAAACGGCATCAGCGCGTGACGGCTCTTGGCAAAGCGTACAATCATCTGTTGTCGGTTTTACGCATGCCCGTCGAGCATCACTTTGCTCGCTTGAAACGCTTCGGCAGCCTTTCTGGCTTGTGGCGGGGGGCGCACACGGGGCACGAAGACGTTTTCTGCATCGTGAGCGGGTTGCTCAATTTGCGCGCCACCGGTAGGTTTGAGCTCGTGTAGCGATCTGCACAACCGAAGTTTTCTTACTTCAAGAAACAGGAGTGTGCTCTTGAGGCGAAGCCGAAACTGTTATTTCGCAATTGATCTTAAGATGTTGCCGACGTGCCTTGCACTTCTAGTGGCGAGAATAAGGCAGGAAAAATCGTCTCGAATCGCTAACCTAAAGCGGACTGTTCCTGTTCGATTTTTAGCACACATAATCAAAGGGAAACCCGACATTGACCGATACAACAACCAACTCTACTCCATCGACGACGGCAAAAATGCCGACGCAGCTACTCGGAGCTGATGGACCGCCCGTCTCGCGCATCGCTCTTGGCTGTATGGGTTTGACTGGCACCTGGAACCCTGCCGACATGACCGAGACGCATGTTCATCGAGCAGTCGCCGTGTTCGAGGCGGCGATGGAAGTCGGCATCACGTTTTATGATCATGCCGATATCTATGGCGGCGGAACCTGCGAAGACGTTTTCAAGGATTGCCTCCGTGCCGTTCCCGGCTCCCGTGAAAGAATCGTCATCGCGACCAAATGCGGCATTCGACAGGGACATTATAACCTCAGTTATGCCTATATTCAAGAGGCGATCGACCGCTCCCTGAAACGCCTCGGCGTCGAGTACATCGACCTCTACCAGCTGCATCGTCCCGATCCGTTCACGCATGCTTCCGAGACAGCGCGCGCGCTCAACGAACTCGTTCGTCAGGGCAAAGTCCGTACTATCGGCGTCAGCAACTACTATCCCGAGCAGGTTCGCGCCCTGCAGCGCTACCTCGATATGCCGATCCGCAGCAACCAGTTCCAGGTCAGCCTGCGCCACCTCCCCCCGATTTACGACGACGGCACGCTCGATCAGTGTGAGGCGCTCCAGATGACCCCGCTCGCCTACAGCCCGCTTGGCGGCGGAGTGCTGTCGGGCAAGCACGAGCAGGGCGAGGACAAGGTTTTAACGGGATTGCTGGCGGAGCTGAAGTCGCAATCGGAGACGTACAATGCCGACGCCGGCGCAGGTCGCGATCGCATGGCTGCTGGCGCATCCAGCGCAGATCGTACCGCTAGTCGGAAGCGCGAACCCTGCCCATATCTACGAGTTCGCGGGTGCAATCAATGTAAACCTGTCTCGCGAGGACTGGTACAAGCTCTGGGTTGCCGCCCGCGGGCAGCGTGTTCCCTAAAACTGGATTAGCTGCAGTTGGATTCTGCGATCATTTGCGTCGAAATAACGCTTGAAGAAGCACAAAATGTCTGAATTATGACTATCGATGCTTCCTGTGTTATTTTATGCTTCCACAAGATAAGACTATCTTTTGGAAGCATCAGTAAGCATTACAGGCTTCGCGCAATACTGTACAATGTATGAATACGAACAGAGTGTATCGATCGAAAATTGATGTTGACCGTTAGAACAAATGCGCGGGTCGGCATTTGCGATCGAACGAGCACAGTGAGCGAACTGAATTGTAGGAAGCGGAGGGTCGCATTAATTCTGACTGCGACCAGGAGAAACGAAGATGCGTCTCAAACCGGCAGGTAAGCTGGCAATCCTCATTCTTGTGATCTGTATTGCGATCGGCGCATACCGAGTGCTTGCGCCAGCCGCAAAAACGACTGAAGCGCTGATCCCGGCAAAAGTAAATGATATGAACTCCGGTCCGAACTCGGCGGGTTCCGGCGGTAACATCGCGTTGCCCGGAACTGGTCTCGGCGCGGCTGACAAGCCCGAAGTGCGGCTGCTTGGGTATGCCTGGAATGCACAGATGGGGCTGCTATTCGCCAACGGCGGCGCACAGGCAACGCAGGGCAGTGCGATGGGCAACCACGGTATCAACTTGAAATTCATCCGACAGGATGACAATGGCAAGATGCAGGAAGCGCTTGTCGCGTTCGCAACCGAACTCAGCCAGGGCAACCCAAACCCGACCAAAGGGGCACATTTCTGCACGATTATGGGGGATGGCGGCGCGGCCTTCCTGAAAGGTCTGAATGATACGCTGAAGAGGCTGGGACCAGACTACACGGCCAAAGTCATCGATGCCTGCGGCTATTCGCGGGGCGAAGATAAGTTCATGGGTCCCGCCGAATGGAAAGCTAATCCTGTAGCGTCACGAGGCGGATTCGTGGCGGGTGTACTGCGTGACGGGGACTGGAACATCGCGCAAAAATGGCTCGGCGACAACGGTCTGCGCACCAACCCCGACGAGAAAACATACGATCCCGATGCGCTGAACTGGGTCAATGCTTCCGACTATATCGATGCCGCACAGAAGTATGTTGCAGGTTATTCGGAAGACCGCCCCGTCGTACGTAACGGAAAGCCGACCGGCGAGCGCAAACATATTGTGGTTAACGGCGTGGTGACCTGGACGCCAGGGGATGTCACCGTAGCTCAGAAAAAAGGCGGGCTCGTCTCGATCGTTTCGACGAAAGAGTACAGCTCGCAGATGCCCTGCGTGATCATCGGGATCGATAAGTGGATGAAAAGCAACCGCGCCACCGTCGAAAACATGTTGCTGGCGATTGCTGAGGGTGGGGACGCCGTCAAGTCCAATCCCGCCGCACTCAACAGAGCTTCGGCGATCAGCGCCGACGTGTATAAAGAGGCTGGCTCGGGTGCGGACTACTGGGAGAAATATTACAAAGGGACGCAGGAGGCCGACAAAACCGGCGTGATGGTCGATCTAGGCGGATCCTCCGTCAACAACCTGACAGACAGTCTGTTGACTTTTGGAATGGTTTCTGGTTCCGCGAACTTGTTCGCGGCCACCTATACGGTCTTCGGAAACATCGTAACGGCGCAGTATCCCTCACTTGTGCCGAACTATCCGGCTGTCTCCGAAATACTCGATACATCTTATCTGCAGGCAGTCGCCAAGCGCAACGCTCCCTCTTCAATGGAGATTGCCAGCGCAAAACCGCAGCCACGTAAAAATGATGTTGTCAAGAGCACCATCAGCCGCCGAGTCTATAACATCACCTTCGCGACAGGCAAAGCAACTTTTACTCCGCAGGCGAAGCAGGATCTCGAGAAATTAAGGCGGGATACGCTCGTTGCCAGTGGCACACTCATTGAAGTCAACGGGCACACAGACAATCAGGGAAGCGCTGCCACAAATATGGCGCTCTCGGAAGCGCGCGCTTTTGCGGTCAAGAAGTGGCTCGAGCAGCAATCACCCGTCAACTTTCCCGAAGGACGTGTGCGAGTGTTCGCGCACGGTCAGGAGAACCCTGTCGCGCCCAACAGCACGCCGGAAGGTCGCGCCCGAAACCGCCGAGTCGAGATTGTCCTTGGCACCGGTGGCAAATAGATATACCTTACCAGATCCTCGGAGAGCCGTTCCGTAGGTTGAAACCCGAAAAGTGGCTGTGGTTGGGCTTGCCTCGAGGTTGAAACTCCGGTCGGTCTGGTTGAAGCCAAGCGTCCTTTGGACGCGATGCCGATTGAGGAATGGGTTGCTTGCCCGGTCTCAGCCCGCGCAGGCGGGCTTCGCATCTCCAGACTGGGACTTCAGTCCCGTGAGTACGGGTCAAACGAAAAGTAATCTAATCGAGGCTAATAACGGATGGATGAGACGACCGGCGCGAAGCCGAATGTGGTGGTCGAGGGTGGCGCTCCCGACAGCCACCCCGCCATAAAACACGTGAAAGCAGCAGGAACAGCGCACAGCCTGCTCGCGATGCTCTCCCCGAACCGAATTCTGTCGCCGGGCGCAATGCGGGTCATCGTGATCGTCGAAGTGGCGATCGCGCTGCTGATCTGGCTCAACTCGCCGTTCAAAGTGCTGCCGCGTCCCGACGAAGTGGTCCGTGCGTTGCGCGAACTGTGGATGACGCAGGGCTTAGGGCAGGAGCTGATGACCAGTTTCGTCCTGAACCTGCAGGCACTGCTGATCACGACCGCGATTTCGCTCGTGCTCTGCTATCTTACCGTGCTGCCGATCTTTCGGCCGGTCGTAGCGGCTATATCGAAAGGGCGATTTCTCAGCCTCGTCGGCTTTTCGTTCATCTTTATGCTGATGTTCAGCAGTATGCACGCTCTCAAGCTCGCGTTGCTCGTCTTCGGCACGACGGTTTTCTTTGTCACGTCGATGGCGTCGGTCGTCGAGGCGATCCCTCGTGAAGCGTTCGATTATGCCCGCACGCTGCGTATGAGCGAGTGGCGTGTAGTCTGGGAGATCGTCGTTCTCGGCACGATCGATCGCGCTTTCGAGGTGATGCGACAGAATGCCGCGATCGGCTGGATGATGCTGACGCTCGTCGAAGGGATGTATCGCGGTGAGGGTGGAGTCGGGTCGATGCTGCTCAGCCAGAGCAAGCATTTTAGGCTCGCCGAAGTGTTTGCGATTCAGTTCGCGATCCTGCTCGTCGGGCTGTTTCAGGACTACGTGATCGGCGTTCTGCGGCAGGTCTTCTGTCCGTACGCCGATCTGACGCTGGAACGGAGAGAGCGATGACAGGACTTCCGCATGATTATGGTAAGACGGTACTGAGCGTCTCGCAAATCTCGGCGACGCTCGGCGGTGTTCCGGTGCTGCGCGATCTCTCGCTCGAGATCAAGAACGTGCATCGACCGGGAGTCGCGCAGGGGCAGGTAGTTGGTCTGCTCGGACCCTCTGGCATGGGCAAGACGACACTGTTTCGCATTCTCGCCGGACTCGACAAGCCGGACAGTGGAACCGTACTCGTAGAGGAAGAGGGCAGACCAGTCGAGCGCGGCATGGTTGGCGTCGTCGCCCAGAACTATCCACTTTTCGCGCACCGTACCGTTCTCAGTAACCTCGCTGTCGCAGGCAGGCAGGCTGGACTTTCGGCGGCGCAGTCGACAGCAAAAGCGAACGACACGCTGACGCGCTTCGGGCTCGAGGCACAGGCGAAAAAGTATCCGGCGCTGCTATCGGGCGGGCAGCGACAGCGTGTCGCGATCGCGCAGCAGTTCATGTGCAGCGACCATTTCCTGCTGATGGATGAACCATTCTCTGGTCTCGACCTGCTGGCGAAGGAGCGCGTCAGTGACTTTATTCGAGAGATGGCAGCTTCCGACGACTTGAAGACGATTATTATCGTCACACACGACATCGGCTCTGCGGTCGAAGTCGCCGATACGATCTGGGTGCTGGGGCGTGACCGGGACCCGCAGGGCAATGTAATTCCTGGCGCTCGGATCCAGAAGACCTACGACCTGATAGAATGTGGGCTGGCATGGCACGAGCACATCGCCTCGATGCCGGAATATGACGCGGTGTGCCGGGAGATCCGCGCCATTTTCCCGCTCCTGTAAATCACTGGACGTCCTATTCTCCCAACCATTTCCCAAAGCATCTGGAGGAAGCGAAGGGGCTGTAAAAGGATTGCTTCCTGATAGGATCAGGGCGCGGAATCCAGGGCGCGGTTTCGCGAAGACGGCGCGGCTACGCAAACCGGGCGCGGCTACGCTAACTGGGCGCGGCAAGCAGCGCCCCTACAGATGCTCAGGCGAACAGGAATTCCGTTCTGTTGCGAATTATTTGACCTATTATAAGGGCTGCGCTATTTGTGCGATAGGATAACATGGCAGAGAACCGTATTCGACATGCGCTTGCTGAGGGCGCGAATCTCGTAACGATCGCCACCGCCGTCGGTCTTTCGGCGGTGATGGTCAGTTTCATGCCGGCTCTGGTCGGTCTGGTCGTCGAGGCGGCGTATCTCCTTTTCGTGCCCGACTCGAAATGGTATCAGGCGCGGCTCGAGCAGAAGTTTGATGCCGAGATCGAACTGAAGCGTCAGGAGATGAAAAATAAAGTTCTGCCAACGCTCCGCCCTGACATTCAGCAGCGATTCGCGCGGCTCGAAGCGATGCGCCTGCAGATCGCGACAAATGCGAAAGACGATGAGACCTGGTTCCGCGAAGTGCTTCGGAAGCTCGACTATCTGCTGGAAAAATACCTGCTTTTCGCCACCAAAGAGGCTCAGTTTCGCGTGTATCTGCAGTCGGTTCTGGACGAGACGAACACAGGAACTCCCACCGCGCGCTCCGACTGGAAGCCTTTCGACTATGCCTTGTCAGATCAGACTTCAGGAAAGCCAAAAGCGCAGGGAAGGGCACGTCGCGTGCCTCTCGATACCGCAGACCAGGGATGGAATGTGCGCCCGGCCCCTCGCAATTCTGATGTTAACTATTCGTATGAAAGCTCGGAGAAGTGGACGGCGCGGGTTGTGGAGGAGGTCTCGAACCGCTACGACCGCGATCTGAAAACCATAGCCGAAGAGACTGAAGCGGAGTCCGATCCGGACACCAGAGGCGTGCTTCTCAAGCGGACCGATGTCCTGCAGCGGCGCAAAGAGTTTATTGGCAAGATCGGACGCATCCTCACGAATGTCAGCCACCAGATGCAGCTTCTCGAGGACACCTTCGGTCTGATCAACGACGAGGTGCGCGCCCGGTCGCCCGAACAGGTGCTTGCCGACATAGATGACGTGGTTTATCAGACGGATACGATGACCCAGACCTTAGAAGAGCTCGCCGCTTTCGACCAGACCTCTGCCCGCCTCACATTGAACTGAAACCCCTTACGTTCGCGCTCCGTATGGACAGCAGGAACGGACATGGCGGACGTGTCGCCGTCCCTGTCCTCGACGCTGTCTGTACAAATAGGTCGCTCTCTCGTTCGCAAAAAGGCAAGCACAAAATGAATATCAGAACGCTCCAGTCTGCAGGCGCCAAAGGAGGAGCTAAGGGTGGTAAAGGCGAAGCTGCGCCATCCGATTCCATGACGAGAAGGCGCAAAAAGCTGCGGTTCCTTATGCTGTTTACGGCAACTGCTGTTCTGGCAGGGATTTCGTTTTGCGGGTGGGTGTACCATGCGAAAACGCAGCGCGATTTGAATATTAAATTGTTCAGCGCAGTGCGTAAGAACGATACCGAAGTAGCGCGGCGATTGCTGGCTGCAGGCGCGGACCCCAACATTCGGGATGTCCCGCAGGAACCATTGACCTTCTGGCAGCAGATCAAACTTATTTTCCATCCGAAGCACCAGTCGGAAGCTGAGTTTCATACCCTGCTGGAGCGGGCACTCTATCCGAATGGCGAGACAGACCCCGAAACCGCGATGAACGCGGTGGGAAGCCCGGAAGGCGAAAATGCTCCCCTGGTAACAGCGATTCTGGAAGCGGGCGCGCGAACAGAGGACAACTCGTCCGAAAGCCATGAAACGCCCCTGATGACAGCAGTTCAGTTCGATCAGGTACAAACCGTTCAGACGATGCTCGATCATGGTGCGAACCCGATGGCGAAAGACGATGAAGGGATGATTGCGCTCCACCACTTGCGCGACAATCTCAAAATTGCTGAAATGCTCCTGAAGAAGGGCGATGACATCAACGCCATAGACAAGCAGGGGAGAACGCCGCTGATGACAGCTGCAAATAAAGATAACGACGGAACTATCGATATGCTTCGCTTTTTGATCGCACACGGCGCAAATGTCAATGCGCGGGACAAGGAAGGATCGAGTGCGCTGTTGATAGCTGCATATTCGAACAATGATAGGTTAAAACAGGTTTTGCTAGAACATGGAGCGGATGCGTCTGTCTGTGACAGTAACAAGAATACGCCTCTCCACGGCATCCGCGACTCTACATCGTCCGAAAGTATCCTTATGCTGCTCAAACACGGCGCGAAAGTCGATGCGGTCAATGAGAATGGCGATACGCCGTTGACCGCATATTTCACTCGCTTGCCCCCAACAGATTATCTGGCCATCCTGCATACGCTGACTGCGCACGGAGCGAATGTGAATCACCGCAACAAGGCGGGACAGACCGCGCTTTCTCTTGCAAAAAAAGAGAAAGCCAACGACGCTATCATACAGCTCGAAGCGGATGGCGCGAAACGCTGACAGACTCCGTTTTGCTGCCCGTAACTCTGTTGCGCTTTCTTCGACGCGGCCGAACTACCGGGGTGTCCAATCTTCAAGATTGGTACTATCATTTCAACGACGCCGGATGGTACATCGCCCCCTGACTCTTCATGCGCCGTCAGCAGAATTGCCTTTTTCGCCCGATGGGTCGATCCACTCTATACTTAAATACCGAGAGGCGAGATGGTCGAAATCTTTGTCCGTCGTCAGTAACGTGGCATCTATCAGGTACGCAGTGGCTGCGATCCATATATCGTTCTTGCCCATTGAGCGACCAACCGAAACGCTGTAGGCATCAATGGCTGCATAGGCTTCGTAAATTTCCTGCTGATCGATCGAAACCCGCTTGAAGTAGGCAAGATAGAAGAGCGATTGCTTTACTCTACTCGTTCCCCAGCGGAACTGATAGGCGAGCGAACGTATTTCTCCTTCGGTGGCGCCACAAATCAGTGGACTTCGATCAACAAACGCCAGGGAATACTCGCTCTGAAGGCGCTGCCCAACGGCATCGCCGCGTACCAGATGCACCATAATATTTGTGTCGAGAAGATAGAGGGGACTCATCAGGAGAGCTTTTCAAGCGCCGCAAAGATTTGTTCGTCTGTTTCGTTTCCCTGCCACTTTCCCATGACGACATCGAAAATGGACTTTCCCGACGGCAAATCTTTGGGTGGAGGAGTTGCCGCAAGAAGCCGTTCACGAAGAGTGGCAATCTCTTCCGGAGTTCGGTTGGCCATTCGCGTCATGACTTCCTCTAAACTCGCGGCTCCGTCTTCGTCTGGCTCTTCCGATACCAAAGTCATGCGATACTTCTGAGAATCAGGCAGGGCGAGTAGCTGCTCGGTCAACTGAGAAGGTGTCCCTTCGTAGGTTTGATATTGCGCCATCATCTCTGCTCCTGCTCTCTTGATTCTCAACCGGGCGAACTTTTCAAGCGCTGTGAGTATATCCTGATAGTATACAACAGATATCCGCGTCATGGCAGGACAATCCGCGTTCGCAAAAAAAGGCAGGCACAAAAATGAGGATCAGACAACTTGTAGCGGCGGGAGCGAAACGCTGACAGACTCTGCTGCAAAAAAGCCGCCCCATCTGAGTGGGCTGGGGCGGCTTTTGTGACATGAACCAGTGCAGCACCGACCGAGCGACTGCACTTTTGCAGCGGCTGTTCGGTTCGTCTCACAACGCCGAATTACTCCCATTTTTCCTTACGCTGCAGGAGAGAACAGATGACGTTACATCTACTCCACGTCTCCCCGAAAATTCAGGAAGAGGGCATTTGGAGAAAGGATGGTTGAGGGGATCACCCAACTAAATCTTTGCTTCCTCACGAATTCCGGATTGCATGCCGCTGTCCCTGACATTATGGCTGTTCACGGTTTCGCCGAGGTGGAGGTCCTTCAACATTGGATTGACGGCCGTAAGGTCGTCTTGAGGCGTATAGCCCACCAGCTCACGCGCATCGGAAATATCGAGCCTCTTGAAGCGGTTGTCGCTAAGTCCGTTGAAGATCGCGAACTGCAGATTCTGAACGGCAATGCAACGGTTGATTAGCTGGTTCAGGTCGCGATGTGAGATGAAAGCATCCATCATGCTAACGCTGTCCGTGTTTTTCGCAGCTTCGATCGGCTGAAACGCGCCGATCCGAATCGCGATCACCGACAGCCCCTCCTTCTCCGCCATGTATCTGCCGAGCGCCTCACCGAAGCATTTCGTCACGCCATAGAGATCGCCGGGATTGACCGGATCGGACGATTTGACCTGCATATCGGCGGGATGACCGGAAACCGCGTGGATGGAAGAGGCGAAAATCAGCCGTCGACACCCTTCCGCCTTAGCGGCGGCATATATGTTGTAGACCCCGACGATATTGGCATCCAGCAGTTCATGCCAGACAGAGGATGGGTTGGGATCGCCTGCCATATGAACGACGGTATCGACACCCTGACAAAACGCTTTGAGCCGTTCCAAATCCGCCAGATCGCCGACCACGACCTCTCCGAAATCGCATATCTTCTCGGCGTCCTTTTCGTGCTGCACCATCAGGCGCAGTTCATAATCCTGATGCGAGTGTTCGGCAAAATAGGAGCCGATCCTTCCTGCCGCGCCCGTTACCAGAATCCGTTTTCGAGTTCCGCCAGCGGAGGGCAGGGATGCAAATATCGCACCGGGTTTTGCTGCTGTGAAAGAGAGTGACATCGTTACCTCGCATTATCATGGCAGCAGAACGCTGCCGATTTATTTCGAGGGTTCAGACGCGGCAGGTTACGAGGAGGTTCCGCAGGAACGGGGTCGCAATGCTTCTTCATCAGGAGGAGACTAAATGTGTACGATAGCTGTCATTTGTAGTGGCGCAGAAAGCGGCGCCCTCTTCCTGCATGCCCAGAGAGGTGGGGGATGAATAGTTAGCTTCGCTCAAACAATCGAACAGAGCATTTCCCAGGGAGTCTTGCCATAGTTACGGTACCCCAATATCGGGCGATTCCGATTATAGTTTTCGAGCCAGATATCCAGTGCGACCTGTAGTGCAGAAAGGCTGTCGAATTCCCTGCCCTGGCGGTCGATATGCAGGAACTCTGTCATGAAGGCGATCCTGAAAGCGTCGATGAAGCCGTTTTGTGGAGGCCGCCTGCCCGGCGGCGAATAGTGCGCGATCTCGTGGTTCGCGAGATACACCTGATACATAGTCTTCTGGGAACCTGCGAACTCCGACGCTTTATCGGTGACGATCGTACCGACTTCAAGGTTTCTGACGCAGTAGAAAGGGAGAACGTGTTCGTAGAGGACTTCAACGGGCCACTGAGGCTTGCGGTCACGATAGAGAAGAGCGAATGCGAACGCGCCAAATGTATCGACCACTGCGTGCATATAGACAAGTCCGATACCAGGTACCGCGCCGAGATGGATAATATCGTGAGCGATGCGCTCCCCAGGTCGCGAACTTTCCCAGAGCCGTTCGCGGAACGTCGGGTTGGTCTGCTCTATCAGCGTGACCTGAGTTGCGCTCAATTCAGCGTATGAGCCTCTGCAATCCGCCTCCAGGAGTCGAATTCGTTCGAGTCGGGTCCCCATTCCATTGCGCGCCAAAATATCCTGAACTGTGTCGTTGGCAATCGTGTGACCCCGGTCGGTGAGACAGTCGCTCAAACGATTGGCGCCGAAGTCTGGATTCTCCAGTGCGAGAGCCACAACGCGGCGCTCTTCCGCTTCCGTCTTCTTCTTGGGGTGGGTTTTGTGAATTGGCGGGCGATTCACGAGTCCCTGAATACCGAACTCCTCGTAACGCTTCTTCCAATAGTAAAAGGTGGTTCGCGTCGTCCCCGACAGCCTGCAAGCCTCCTGGACATTATCGAGACGTTGGGCGAGGTTGAGCACTCCGAGACGATGATACGCCATCAGGAAAGCCTGGTTGTCCGCAATTTGCGTCATACTAAGTCCTATGCTTTCAATCCGGTCCACGAGAGGAACGGGCAGGCTTAACTGGCGCAACAAGGCGAAAGTCAGTGGAGAACGCGACCCTATCTCTGCTTATACTGTACCACTTGCACACTTCGTTTGTACGGCGCTTCGCTTAGGGATCATCAGCGATCGACTATTTTGCGCATTTTTCAGCCAGCTACACCAGCGCATGGTGGAAGGAGGGGTAGTCGGGGGGGAATTGCTCCCACGCTCGCTATCCACCTTCTTCCCTGACACATGAGACACAACAAATTTGACGTGTATATTTGACGTTTTTTAGGAGAGAAGCCGCGTCGGAAAATGCTCGAATCGACGAAGCTGACCTCACCCCCGACACGTCTCCTCTATGTTCGCAACTCTCAAAGAGAGGAGGAGAGAGTTCATTGTCAACTCTGAACACCCTTCATTCAGAGTTCAGACGACTGAAAACTAAACTTTGGGAGAGTGGAGGGTGTGAGATGGATTTCGTTGAAGCGGTACCGCTATTCCGCAGTCATTCCCTCAGCATAACGCGCCAGATACTTTACAACGACTGCATTTTCGCGACCACCAACGAACGCGTGACGATCGAGTGGAATTCCGTGCGAACCGGAACGATGAATCGCCTTCGGGTCGCGTGCGAGTATCGACTTTACGGTCTCTAGATCGCCGAGCATCGCTGCCGCAAAGATCGTCATCTCGCCCCCGTGTTCGATCAAGAGCTCTGCAATGTCACGCCGCCCGATATGAGAGGCGGCGCCCAGTCCTGTCTCCCAGTCACCGTCGCCCCAGTCCCAGGCAGCATCGACGAGAGAGGGGTGTTGTGCCAGCGCCGCGCGAACATAGTCGATATCGGCATGGGCTTTGCCGACGAAATCTCGAATCTGGTCAGGGGAAAGACTGCTCATTGTACTCCTCAGAAGCCGTTTGTCGGCAGCTCTCTTGAGCCTGTGGCAGAGAGAGCGATGCCGATCAGGTACCAGTCGCTTCGATACCGATCGATTTTCTTTACAATCTGGGTTTAGCTTCTGGGCTTGTTCACACCGTTGGGGAGTCATCTGCTGACTAATTCGATACTCTGGTCAATGCACCGGAACTACGTGGTTCGAAAGCTGGTTCGCTATTCCAGGAGTGGACGATCTCCTCGAGGCTGCGGAAGACATTCCGGTTCCGCCATCCCGGGCGGACCGACAATTTAACGGAGGCAATACGCCGGACTAGGGAGTTGCTGCAATAATCGGGGCAGTGACTCGCTCAGCGATGCGGGCATGTTTGGCAAAACGGCTGAGCAGATCGCTTTCTTCTTTGAGGAAGGATCGTGGCGCGACAGAGTAGATTTCCAGAACGCCGACAGTCGTTTTTGCAACGCGCAGCGGAATCGCCATATAAGAGGCATATTTGTCCTTGAGGCGCGGATGCAGTTCACTGCGGGGATCTTCTTTCAGGTCGTCTACTGCCAGAAAACGCCCGCGTCGCGCAACCCAGCCAGAAAGCCCTGATCCAATTGCCGGAACCGGATCATGAAATCCAGGGCGTACGCCAAGCGCCGAGCGAAGGCAAAGAACTTCACTATCGATCAATACCTCTCCATCGCTCGCGTTGTCGATCGAATAGATCAGGCAGGCATCTGCTTCCATCATCGTGAGGATCAGTTGGGAAATTTCTTCCGGGATTACGCCGGCAACTGCACTGATTCCCAGCGCCGCTGCCATACGGTTGAAAGACTTGCGCAGTGTCTGTGACTTGACGCGGGCTTCGTGGTAAGCGGTCGCGTTCTCGATTGCCATGCACGCATGACGAGTGATAGTGTCGAGGAGCCTTACTTCCTGTTCCGCAAAGGATCGCCCGAAGGTCGAGAGAGCGAGCAGCACGCCATAGTCGCGCTGCGTCGAGGAGAGCGGCAGACAAAGCAGCGACTCCACACCGTTGATCGGCAGCGAAGCATTGCGGGGATCTACGCCGACGGAGGCGATGTTAGCAGAGATGAGATGCTCGAATACCCAGCCCGGAATACCGTCTCCGCGCCGAAACCGAGAGGATGCGAGCTCGGGCAGCGATGGTCCCTCATAGCAGCGATTGACGAGCCGATCCGACTGGCGATCGAAAAGCAGCACGGCTGCGCCATCCACCCGCAGCAGATCGCGCACATGGGTGACGACGTGCTCGAGGATACGCGGCACATCCATCGTAGAGCCGATATCGCGCGCGAGCGCATAGAGTGAGTTCAGCTCCTCCGTATTGCGCTGCTGATCCTCAACCAGCAGTGCGTTCTGAATTGCGGCGCCCGCGTGACTTCCGATCGTCGAGAGAAGCTGCGAGTCGTGGGACGCATACGCATCGGATTCGGAACTGATCACGAGAATGACGCCGAGGCAGTCGGTTCTGCTGAGTATCGGAGCGAGCAGCGCCGCCTGCACTTCAAGCCCCGGCAGAAATGAGCCGAAGTCCGCTTCGAACTGAATATCGGAGAGTCGTGAGGACTGTCCGTTCGCCAGTGCGGCAGCAATGCTGGGGTGCTCGACGGGAAGCTGCACTTCACGCAGGGCATCGGGAAGTCCCCGATGATCTGCGAGTAGAAGGTGTGTTTTGTCGTCGTTTAGCAGGAACAGTCCGACGGTTCGCGGGCGAAGGTGCTGCCAGATAGAATCGATGAGCGCCTGGCATACATCCGCAAAAAACTGGCTGACACCGATTTTGGTGGCGACATCATAGAGTACGGAAAGTTCCGCGCCCTGGCTCGCGCTGCGAACCGTCAGCTCTCCGACGCGCAGCGCGATCGGTACGAGAGAAGCGAACGCCTCCAGTATCGGCAGGTCTCGCTCGAGCCCGTGGTCAGCCTCGAAGGCGATAAGAACGCCCAGACTGTGCCCATCGTCACTGATCGGAACGACAGCAAATCGGGTTTCGATCACATCGTCGAGCATTGGGAGTTGAAGCTGATTGCTGACAAAGGAACGCCCCGCTCTGAGCACTTCCTCGGCGATCGAGCCCTCGATCCGGAATCCGAACGTATGCTCTTTCGGATCACGTCCGGCGACAGCAACGACGTCCAGTCGCCCGCTCCCCTGCGTAATGAGCGCGATGGAGACGGACTCGCAGCCGATAAGGGCGAGAGCGCGTTCGGCTACTGCCTGGATTGCTCGCGTGGGATCAGCGCCCCGACAGGCGACAGCGGCTACATCGGCGATCGCTGCCGCGAATTCGTTTGCGGTATCGGTTAATACACTTTGCATTGCTGATTTCTGTGGTGTACGATAGTCTAAAACGAGTGACAGGTCGCGATAGGTGGATCGCCAAAACTGTTGGATTGCGTTCTGATTAGATTCACATGTCATATTAACACATCGGGCATGCTGGTTCCTCCAGTTACATTATTATGGAATCATTATGAAAATGCGATTGTATTAAGACACGTTAAACAGCATAAATACGGAAAGAATACGGTCGTGTACTATCTTATAATCAATTCGCATTAGCAAGCGGGCAATAACGCGACAGGTGTCCATTGCTTTTGAGTTCAGGGAATCAATCGATAGACGCTCTGACAGCGGTTGAAGCGGCATTTCAGGCGGGAGAGGATGGTTTTAGGTGGGAGTGTAAGGGAGGAGTAAGGGATCAAACTGACTGCAGAGAATGAAGCGCTGTTCGATCGGGTTCGCCTGTCAGCAGCGAAGTATTCCGATTTTGCGACCGATTTTGGAGAGCAGGTTTACAGTGTGGTAATGATGGGCAGGATACAGGCAGGACTATCGAAAAGCTCCATTGCGACTCGCGGGGATACGGGATAGCAATGGAGATCGTCGGAGTAGGGTGTGAGAAAACTGGTTACCTCTTTTGGGAGGAGCGCGTTGTTCAGCCAGAGGCTTTCCGCATGGGGATCAAGGATCGCAGGCATACGACTATGGATCAAAGAGACTGCAGTATTGGCGGGTACGGTGATGATCACACAGGACTGCAGCGTGATGCCTTCAGGAGAAAGCCACTCTTCCCAGAGACCTGCAAACCCGAACAGACTCGTTTCGCCTGCCTGAAGGTACATCGGTGTTCTGGTATAACCATCGATCTGCCATTTGTAAAAGCCATCGGCGGGAACGAGGCATCGCCTTCTCCTGAGGGCATTGCAAAAGGCAGGCTGATCGGCAAGCGCCTCGCTGCTGGCGTTGATCAATCGGGCTTTGACGGGCTTTTGTTTGCTCCAGAAAGGGACGAGGCCCCACTGCATTTCGCTGAGTGTTCGCGAGCCGTCCTCAGACTGACAGATCGCAGCGACCTTCTGCATCGGAGCAATATTATAGCGGGGAGAGATCACAGCGTCCAGAGAGTCGATCGCGAAACGTTCTACAATGCTTTCCGAAGTGTGATAGAGGGTGTATCGACCGCACATTGCGCCCTCCCTTCCGGAATACGTCAGCGTTGGTAACCGGGGAGCCTCAACCTGTTTATTTGTCGATCTGTATAGTAGAGGAGAATCTCGGAGAAGCTGCGAGACGGAAAGAGATTGATCTGCAGTATGCCGTTCGACAGGGAGGGCTCAGATTCCTGCTGAAGTGGAAGGGAAAGTCGGAGAGTCGAGGGAGTCAGAAATTGATGATTTCTGGCGGCGGATACTATAAGTGTCCTGCGGGCGGGGAGCAGGCTGGGTATGCTGTAGAGGGAGGGTCATGCCATCGAAACCGACCTGGATTCTGGCAGGAGCGAGTACCGCAGTAAGCTCTTCATGCATCATTCCGCAGAGATGCGAATGGTGCGTCGTGACAATCGACGCACCGGGCGCCAATGTGCCCATCGCCTCAAGTTTGTCGCGCATCCGTATGATTTCGGGAATGCACATATGTGCCATGTATCCGTCCTGCTTCAGTCCTTTGGTGCATTCAACAACGATGCCGTCGATCCACTTGTCTGCCAGAAAATGCCAGGTCTCTTCTTCATACCATCCGGTATCGGTAGCGTATAACAGCGTGGTGCCGAATTCGTCCTGGATCAAAAAATTGTAGCATTCGCAGGAGGTATCGTGCTGCGCGCGGATCGGCGTTACTGCGTAGCCTGCGACACAGGTTTTCTTCCACATTTGGAGAGTATGCAGAGAGACCGGGACGAGCATCGGATTCAGCAGTTCACCCAGGCGTTCAATCACGTCCGGCGGACCGTAGATTGGCAGGACAGTCTCAATGGCTTCAGACGTAAAGTATTTGCCGAGATATTGTAATTCCGGTACACTGAAATGATCGTCGTGCCCATGCGTAAAGAGCACGGCTTTGAGACTCTGCAGATCGAGATTGTTCTGTATGACCTGGTGGAGAATATCGGGCGGGAAATCGATTTTAAGAACGCCATCGATCAGCGACGAGGAGCGTGTACGAATGTTTTTGCCACCGAGTCGTCGGGCGCGAGCGCAGGATTCGCATCGACAAAATAGACCTGGCCAGCCTTCTGCAGAAGCGGTTCCGAGTAGTGTCACATTCATTCGTTTCCCCAAAATACCGTTCGAATGGCAGATCCCGAATATCAGTCGGAGGAGTGACTGAGAATAAGAAGAGAGCTGCTGCGTCATGGCTCGATACGGTAACCGAAGCGGTTAATATAAGTATAAACAGTATAGGCGATTTTGCTAAACAGGTCAAGTGAAATCCGCCACAGTAAATGTGTCGAATATTCCACAACGGTTCATTGCACAAGCCATAGAAGGCTACTGTAGTGCGTCGTTCCCGAGGATTCTGATGGAATCAAGAATGCCCGCATCGAGAAAATACGCACCCGGTTCGAGTGATAGTTGCAACTGACAGCAAAAATGTTTCCTCGATGCTAACAATTCAGCCTCGCTAGTGGGTCATTTGCATTGCACATCGGCATAACAAATTTTTGCCCGTCTGCTGACTGGCCGGTAAGTAAAAGCGGCAGAACCACCGACCTTGTGCCGTCTTTCTCGCTGGCGTTGCCGCCGTTCCTGCCGTTTGCCACC
>JBBQPY010000029.1:0-37944 GCA_038216735.1 Chthonomonadales bacterium | reverse complement strand
CTGCGCACACTGCTCGAAGACATAGTGCCCAAGAACTCGGTCTTCAGCGACTTCGAGCTTGTGCATATGTTTCCGGTCATCGGCCGGCGCGTCATGCTGCTCAACGCGCGCCAGCTCAAAGCTGGCAACCATGGGGAGGTGCTGGTACTGGCGATGGAAGATGTGACGGATCGACGGCGCGCCGAAGAAGAGGTAGCGAAAGCCAGGGAAACAGCCGAAGCCGCGAACCGCACAAAAAGCCTGTTTCTCGCCAACATGAGCCATGAGCTGCGTACGCCCCTCAATGCCATTCTGGGGTACTCGGAGATGCTGCAGGAGGAAGCTGCCGAGCACGGCGTACAGGAATTCCTGCCCGATCTGCAAAGGATACACGTCGCGGGCAAGCATCTGCTCGCGCTGATCAATGACATCCTCGATTTGTCGAAGATCGAAGCCGGAAAAATGGAACTCTATCTCGAGACCTTCAGCGTTCCCCGGTTCATCGAGGAGGTCGTTGTCACGATCCGTCCGCTAGTCATGGCAAATGCCAATACGCTGCGCGTGGAGTGCCCGGAGGACCTCGGCACAATGCACGCCGACATGACCAAAATGCGGCAGAGCCTTTTCAACCTGCTGTCCAACGCCGCCAAGTTCACGCAGGGCGGCACCATCGTGCTGAAGGTATCACGTGACACGATGGAGGATCGCGAGTGGTTTTCCTTTTGCGTTTCGGACACAGGTATCGGCATGACCGGGGAGCAGTTGGTAAAGCTGTTTCAGACGTTCAGTCAGGCAGATACCTCCACCACACGCAAGTTCGGCGGCTCAGGCCTGGGTTTGGCTCTGACACGCCGCTTCTGCCAGTTGATGGGAGGCGACGTGACCGTTCGCAGCGTACCGGGCGAGAGCAGCACATTTACAATCAAAGTGCCGGCTGCAGTGGGCGACTGCCAGCACACGCCCACAGAGGCCGCCGCTCCCGGCAGAGTTCAACTTGAAGCAGCTCCCAGCGGCCCTGCAGGAATGGACGGGTTTCCGGGCAGCTGTGTGCTGGTCATCGACGACGACGAGATCCAGCGCGATTTGATGCGTCGTTTTCTGATCAGCGAAGGATTTACCGTCCACACCGCAAGAGACGGTGAAGAAGGACTGAGTCTGGCGCGGCGACTGCTTCCGCTCGCTATCACCTTGGACGTGATGATGCCCGGTATGGATGGCTGGACAGTGCTGTCCATGCTCAAAGCCGACCCCACCTTATCCAGCATTCCGGTCATCATGCTGACGATGGTAGATGATAAGAAGCGCGGTTATACCCTGGGTGCGACTGATTATATCACCAAACCGACGAACTACAAGCATCTGGCACAGATTCTCAAGAAGTACCGTTGTCCGCACGTGCCCTGCCCGGTTCTGCTCATCGAAGGCGATCCCACGACACGCCAGATGATGCGCACCACGCTGGAAGAAGCGGGCTGGGCGGTCAGTGAAGCCGAAAACGGTCGTGCTGCCCTGGAGTGCGTCGCGGCAAATCGGCCGACGCTGATTTTGCTCGATCTCATGCTGCCCGAAATGGATGGATTCGAATTCGCTGCGGAATTGTATCGCCACGAAGAGTGGCGCAATATCCCCATTATTGTGCTGACGGACCATGACCTCACCGGCGAAAATCTGCTGCGTCTCAACGCCAACGTGCATACGGTTCTCGATATCGGAGGCTGTTCGCGGGACGAGTGGATGCATCAGGTTCGCGACCTGTTAGCGGGCTGGGGTCTGGCAGCAGAACGCAAGAGCCGTCCTGAGGCGGCACGTGCGAATGAAAGTCTCAATGGAAAAATGGATGAAAAATTGAATGGTAATTCAGATGAAAATGTGGATGGAAATATGGTGGACGAGAGCATGAAGGTAAATAGTCATGGCTAAAATTCTACTGGTTGAAGACAACGAAATGAATCGGGATATGCTCTCGCGCCGTTTGATTCGCAGGGGGTATGAAGTGGTTATCGCGATCGATGGCGAAAGTGGTCTGGCACTGGCGGGGAGCGAAGCGCCAAACTTGATTTTAATGGACATGAGTCTTCCTCTGCTCGATGGCTGGGAAGCGGCGCGGCGCCTCAAAGCCGCTCCTTCCACGCACCACATTCCCATCATTGGCCTCACGGCGCACGCCATGTCCAGCGACCGTGAGCGGGCGCTCGAGGCGGGATGTGATGATTACGATACCAAGCCCGTGGAACTGCCGCGCCTGCTGGAGAAAATCGAGGCGCTGCTGCCGGCAGCCAGCGCTGGAGCAGCAGCATGACCAAACATCAGCGCGCGCAGAGCCATCGGAGCCATTACACACTTTCAGCACATTATCTTCATGAACTGCGCACACCCCTCAATCAGATTATCGGCTACAGCGAGTTATTGGCCGAACAGGCACAGGAAGCCGGACAGGTAAGCTACGTTCTGGATCTGCAGAAAATCCAGAGCGCTGGACGGCAGCTGCTCACGCTGCTGAACCACGGTGTACAGCCGCACGTGGATACGGCATCAATAGCCCACGAACCGAGGACCGTCCAACTACCAAACATACTCCGGCCAGACACCGCGACGGAAGCTGTAGACGAGACGACGCCTGCGCTCATCCTGGTGGTTGATGATAACCCGCAGAACCGTGACATGCTCTCACGCCGCCTGGAGCGGCAGGGGTATGCTGTGGCAACTGCCGAAAACGGGCGTGAGGCACTGGAAGCCGTGCGGGCGCAGGCATTCGATATGGTGCTCCTCGACATCATGATGCCGGAAATGGACGGCTATACGGTACTGCAGCAGGTCAAAGCCGACGAGGCGCTCCATGACATTCCGATCATCATGATCTCGGCTGTCGACGAAATGGCAAGCATCGTACGCTGCATTGAAGGCGGCGCCGAAGACTATCTGCTCAAGCCGTTCGATCCGGTTCTGCTCAAAGCGCGCATCGGCGCCTGCCTTGAAAAAAAACGCGCGCACGATAACGAACGGCGTCTCTTCGAGCAGTGTCAGCTAAACTATGTGCGCCTGCAGGAACTCGAAAAATTGCGCGATGACTTGACGCACATGATCATCCACGATCTGCGAACGCCGCTTACTTCCGTGATTTCGGGACTGCAGATTATGGAGACGCTCGGTGATATGAACGGTGATCAGAAGGAAATAATGAGCATTGCTCTCGGTGGTGGTGAGACTTTGCTGAGCATGATCAATGATCTATTAGACATCAGTAAAATGGAAAGTGGGGCGCTGCAGCTCGATTGTGCGATGCTGTCGGCGGCCGACCTGATCCTGAGCGCTGTCGATCAGGTGGCGCGGCTTGCCCAGAGCAATGGGCTGACGCTTGTCCAACAAATTGCCACCGATCTGCCGCGCTTCGAGGGCGACGAAAATAAACTTCGCCGCGCCCTGGTAAACCTGCTGGGCAATGCCATAAAATTTACTCCCTCGCGCGGCACGGTGACGATCGCGGCGCAGCAGGAAGCGGACGGACGGTCGCTGCTCTTCTCGGTCAGCGACACAGGGGAAGGGATCCCCTCAGAGGCGTTCGAACATATCTTCGAGAAGTTCGGTCAGGTAGACAGTCGCCAGGGAGGACGAAGGATGAGTACGGGGTTAGGTCTGACTTTTTGCAAAATGGCAGTCGAAGCCCATAACGGTAACATCAGGGTAGAAAGCGTAACCGGGAAAGGCAGTACCTTTTCCTTCACGATCCCGATGCCAACCGGGGCATGCATCGGGCATGAGGAAGAGGGTCATTTTGTCCATCCCTCGCCAGTGTAAAATCTGACGTAAACTATTCACTCTCACCCCAACTCCCTCTCCCGAAGCTTCGAGAGAGGGGAGAGAATGCAGATATTTTACGTGTAAGTGCGAAACGAAAGGCGAGGTGAATAGTTCCGATCTGACCAACGCTTAGTCGTTTGCATTTTGTAATAAGTCGGCTTTTCCTGTGCAATATTCGGTTTTTGGTCCCCTGTCATTGCCTGCACGAGCCGTATGGCGCACTCGATCGTATGGGCAGCAGTGCACAGGTATCGATCTCGGGTTTGGCACCAATTATCAACAGGGAAGTGCCTGCATAAGTACTCCATTACCTGCATAAGTACTCCATTAATGGAAAGAGCGTTCGGGCAAGAGCCAGAACGCTTTTGCCCGAACGCACTTCAGCCGGAGTATTCCTCAAAGAATTCGCAGGGGCATACCTCAACGGTTCCGAAAAACGGTAAATCTACGATCGCGGTGAAATCTACGCTTACTCTTTCCGTCGCAATCGAAGGATCGGCAAAGCCGCGATCCCGGCAACCAGCGCGAGAAACGCGGATGGTTCCGGAACGGCAGTGAACACGATGCCGCTCGCCGTATAGTCCGGATAACTATTTGTATCCCCGAGATAGTTCTTGACAATATACAGAGGACTGCTGCCGCTATTGTCCAGCGTGCCGTCGGAGACCCCATAATCGAGGCCAATGGGATTCGAGGGGTCATTCAGATTGCCATTGCTCCAGACGTTTACGAGTCCGCTTCCGCCTCCTGACAAATTCAGAGTAAACATCAATCCATAAATGTCTAACTGACCGCCGTGGTATGGATAAAAAGTGGGGTCGCAGACGACCGGTGAATCGCCATGAGGATAAAGGACGTTGTCGTAGGAAGCAGGCGGGAACGGGACCCCGGTGGCATCGATGCTATCATGGTTTTTGTTGTTGGGAATGGAGGTATACGTTTTCCCCGCCAGCACGCCGCTGATTTTGCCGGAAATACCATCCCCTGTATCCGAGTATGAACCGCTGGCGCCTGTCACCTCAAAGACAGTGTCTGCGAAACCACTGAGTTTTACATACTTGCCCACCAGCTTCCCGGTCGCACTAACCACTGGACCGGAGATTGAGAACGGAAGACTGACGGTCTGCGCGTGTGCCTGGCTGCTCATCATAATGGCCACTATGCCAGAACAAGCGATACTGCAGAACATTCTCGCAAATTTCTTCATTGAAAACGTCTCCTTTGTCTCATACGCTATTCATCGGGCCTTTGCCGGATGAGTTTTCTGGTATGCTTGATGGCATACCTTGCATCGCCTTGCGGCTTGCGTTAAGTATACCTGCCCGTGTTCACATACCGCTCCTACTTTTTCCCATCAAACCGAAATTCACGCTCCTTTACGAAGGGTTTTTTCGACGAACTGTATGTATTGTCGTCGCGCCAGTTCCTATAGAGCAAAAAGGATTTTCGCTGCAGATTGGCGAATAGAACATCGAAGTGCGTCGTTTGCGGGCCATGGGGTCTGACGTATACCGCCTCAGCGTCCAGGAAGCAAATGATGCCTGCCACCGCCAGTCCACTCATCGAAATACGAAATCTGCACATCAGCTTTCCTCTGGAGCAGGGCGTCAATAATGCCGTGCACGATGTCAGTTTCACTATTCCTCAGGGTGGTACCGTCGGACTGGTCGGCGAGAGCGGCTGCGGCAAAAGCATGACGGGTCTCTCGCTTCTCCAGCTAGTGCCGCCCCCCGGACGTATTCAGAGCGGGCAAATCCTTTACTATCCAGCTGTAACATCTGTAGGAAATCAACCACAGGCAAATCAAGTCACGGAGCCCATCGACATCGCGGCGCTTCCGTCGCGCGGTGAAGAGATCCGCGCCCTGCGCGGCGCCGAGATCGCGATGATCTTTCAGGAGCCGATGAGCTCCCTGCATCCCGTCTACACGATCGGGCAGCAGATTGGCGAGATGGTGCAGCTGCACCAGAAGGTCGGCCGCAAGGAGGCACGTACGCGTGCCATCGAGATGCTGCAAAAGGTGGGCATTCCTGACCCGCAGCAGCGTGTGGACGAGCACCCGCATCAGCTGTCGGGCGGCATGCGCCAGCGCGCGATGATCGCGATGGCGCTCTCGTGCAATCCGCGACTACTGATCGCCGACGAGCCGACTACCGCTCTGGATGTGACCGTACAGGCGCAAATACTGGACCTGATGCGCGAACTGCAGCAGGAGTTGGGCATGGCGATACTGATCGTCAGCCATGATCTGGGTGTGATCGCCGACCTTGCCGAATCGGTAGTAGTGATGTACGCTGGCAAGGTAGTGGAGCACGGCACCGCCGAGGCTGTATTCTATGAACCGCAGCACCCATACACGCGCGGGCTGCTGCGCGCCGCCCCCGTGCTCGGCCAGCCCACGCAGGAGCGGCTCTATTCTATTCCCGGCACAGTGCCTTCACCCTTGGCGATGCCGCGCGGCTGCGCCTTCCGTCCGCGCTGCCCGGAACGCCTCGCTCTCTGTCTCGAACCGCCCCTGCTGAAGGAGACATCACCGGACCATCTGGCTCGCTGCTGGGCGCGGGAGGTCGAACACCATGACTGATGAGATGTCCGCACTCACCAAAGCTGAACGTACCGGCATCGGTGGTCCCCTGCTCGAGGTGAAGGGGCTGTCCAAACATTTCCCCATCCGCAAAGGATTAATCTCCCGAACTGTCGGCACAGTGCGCGCTGTGGATGGCGTCAGCTTCACACTGCAACGGGGCGAAACACTGGGCTTGGTGGGCGAGAGCGGCTGCGGCAAAACCACCGTCGGGCGGTGTCTCCTGCGTCTGATCGAACCGACCGGTGGCTCGGTAACCCTCTACGCCGACGGGCAGCCCTCCGAACTGCTCACCCTGAACGCCGCTGGACTGAAGCGGCTGCGACCCCGTATGCAGATGGTATTTCAGGATCCGCAGGCTTCTCTCAACTCCCGCATGACGGTCGGCGATATCGTGGCGGAGCCGCTGGTCGTCAATCGTATCTGTAACGGCAAAGCGCTGGAAGACCGTGTGGTCTCTCTGCTCGAAGCGGTTGGGCTGCGCGGTGCAGACCGGCGCCGCTACCCACACGCCTTCAGCGGTGGGCAGCGGCAGCGCATCGGCATCGCCCGCGCGTTAGCGCTTCGTCCCGACCTGATCGTCGCCGACGAGCCGGTCTCCGCTCTGGACGTTTCCGTACAGGCGCAGGTGCTCAATCTGATGGCCGACCTGCGCCTGCAGTTCGGACTCTCCTACCTGTTTATTTCGCACGGTCTCGGGGTCGTGGAGCATATCAGCGACCGCGTCGCCGTGATGTATCTCGGCAAGATTGTAGAGCTTGGCGAGACGAAAGCGCTGTTCGTCCACCCCAGACACCCCTATACGGAGGCGCTCCTTTCCGCCGTGCCCGTCGCCGACCCGAGGGCGCAGCGTGCGCGGGAGCGAATCCGCCTCGGCGGAGATGTGCCCTCGCCCGCCAACCCACCGTCCGGCTGCCGATTTCATCCGCGCTGCCGCTACGCACAGCCGCTTTGCGCGCAGCAGGAACCACCCCTGACGGAGATCGAACCGGACGTACACGTCGCCTGTCACTTTGCTCGCGAACTCACGCTCCGAGGCGTATGAGTTTGCAGTACAGCAAGTGGCGATGTCGCCCTGGAGAACGACCTTGAGAAGATATATCAGCCTGATCCTGCTGCTGGCCTGGTGCGGAGGATGCGGACAGCCGCCTTCACCAACTTCGCTTCCGGACCCTGCGGGCGGGCTGGAGGCAAAAGAATCGCCGGCACTGACAGCGCTCGTGGCCACAGGGACGCTGGCCCCGCTGGCGCAGCGTCTCCCGACGAAACCCCTGGTCGTCCCTGCCTATGAGGGTTTAGGCTACTATGGTGGCACGTGGAAGATGATGGTCGACAATCCTGATCTCGGCGTCTATAAGATGATCGGTGGCTACGCGCCCCTGATGCGTTGGAAAGCGGACTGCTCCGGACTGGAACCTGGCACCGCTGAGAGCTGGGAATATAACCACGACGGCACGCAGCTCACCATCCACCTTCGGCACGGCGTACGCTGGTCCGATGGGGAGGAGTTCACGTCGGAGGACTTCGCCTACTACGCGCAACTCTCCCTCGAAAAGCAGCAGCGTATCACTCGGCCCGTCTGGTCGCTGGTGGACGGAAAGGATATGTTGGTCGAGACTCCGGATAAATACACGATCGTAATGAAATTCGCGGGCTCCAACTGGTTTGTCCCGCTCAATCTGGCGACCGGATTTTGGAACTCCGACGACTATAATATGCCGAAGCACTACCTGAAGCAGTTCGACCCGCACTTCAATCAGCGCTACAAAGACTATAGCGCCTTCGACAAAAAGAATCAGTCGCACTTCAATCCGGACCGGCCCACTCTGTGGCCATGGAAGCTGCAGGAGATCGCCGAGGGCGGCTTCAAAATGGTGTTCGCGCGCAACCCGTACTATTATATGGTGGACACCGCTGGACGACAGCTGCCCTATATCGACCGCGTTGTCTGCAGCTATGTGCCGAACGAGCAGGTGCGCGTGCTGAAAATACTCTCCGGGGAGGTTGACGCGCAGTTTCGGCTGGTTGAACTGCGTGACATTGGGCTCTACATGGACGGCAGCCAGCGTGGAGATTTCAGGGTGATCCGCTGGAATGCGGCAAGCGGAGGCGAGACATCTTTCCTGCTGAACTGGTCTGCGCCGGACCTCAGCACACGTGAGCTGCTGCGCAATTTCAAGTTTCGAGAAGCGCTCTCACTGGCAATTGATCGCGACAAATGCAACGACGTGGCATGGCGTGGGTTGGCAAAGCCGCAGCAGGCAACCATCAGTCGTGAGGCGTGGCACTTCCGGACGCCGGAGGGGAAACGCATTTTCGAAGAGTGGGCGAAGTCCTATACCGCGTTCGATGTCCCGCAAGCTAACCGGCTGCTGGACGACATCGGTCTGACACAGCGCGATGCGGAAGGCTACCGCCTGCGTAAGGATGGCAAGCACGTTTCTATTATGATCGATGTACCCCCGCAGAGCATTGCCGGGCCGGAAGCCGACGAGGCGTTGATTGCGGGAGATGGCTGGCGGAAACTCGGCATCGATGTACTGCTCAAGAACTGGCCCTCCGCCGAATATACGCTGCGCCAGAAGCTCGGCAAGTTCGAGGTATCCATGCACGGCGAGGCGGAGATGGACCTCTTTACCTATCCGGACTGGGTCTTCCCCACCGGCGATATGTACTGGCACGGGCAGATCGGCAAATGGTACAAGTCGAAAGGCAAGGAGGGCGAGGCGCCTGACGGCGTGATGAAGGAGCTGCTGGACATCTACGCGCAAATTCTGCATGAGAAGGATATCGAGAAGGCGCATCAACTGGTACAGAAGGCCATCCAGATTCATACGCAGCGGGGACTGTTCTCGATCGGGACTGCCGCGAACCCGCCAACCCTCGTCATCGCAAAAAACCGTTTCCGCAATGTTCCCACAGAGCCGCGTATCATGGGTCCCTGGGCGCCAGCCGGTCCGGCAACCAGTTATCCAGAAACCTTCTTCTTCGCTCCTACGGGCTGGAAGCCGCCGAAAGATACCGCTCACCGCTCCGTAACGGTATCGAAACTCGCAAAGCCAGAACAGCGGAGTCTGAGCAGCAACCCATGACCAACTATATCATTCGCCGCATACTGCTCGCGATACCGACGCTGATCGCAATTTCAGTGATCGCGTTCATCATCATTCAACTGCCGCCGGGCGACTACCTCGATCAGAAGATCGCGCAGCTGGAGCAGCAGTACGGTGACAGCAGCTCTATCGCGCAGGCAGATGCCCTTCGGCACCGCTACGGACTAGACAAGCCCGCCCCGCAGCGCTATCTACACTGGGTCAGCGGCTTTGTCCGGGGCGACTTCGGCGAATCATTTCGTTACGAGAGAGAGGTCAAAGATCTGATCTGGGAGCGCTTGGGCTTCACGCTCCTATTGTCGATCGGGTCGCTTTGCTTTATCTACCTTACCGCCATCCCCCTGGGCATCTACTCCGCGACCCACAAGTATCAATGGTCGGACAATGTGCTCACCTTTCTGGCGTTCTTCGGTATGTCACTGCCGGGCTTCCTTATCGCCCTAGCCATCATCGTGATCGTCTACAAGCTATTCGGTGTGCCGCTCTTCGGGCTGTTCTCGCCCTACTATCAGTCGCAGGTCGGATGGTCGTGGGGCAAGCTTACGGACATGATCAACCACCTCTGGGTGCCGATAATAGTGATTTCGCTGAACGGCACCGCCGGATTGATGCGCGTGATGCGGGGCAATCTGCTGGATGTGCTCGGGGAGCCATTCGTGCGTACAGCGCGTGCCAAAGGCCTGAAGGAGTCGGTGGTTGTGATTAAACACGCGGCGCGCATTGCTATCAACCCGCTGATCAGCATCCTGGGTATGAGCCTGCCGGAGATACTTTCGGGCACGACGATCGTCTCGATCGTCGCCAACCTGCCTACGGTGGGACCGCTGCTTTTGCAGGCGCTTCAGGACCAGGATATGTATCTGGCGGGCACTCTGCTGCTGTTTATGAGCGTTCTGCTCATCATCGGCAACCTGCTTGCCGACATCGCACTGGCATGGGTCGACCCGAGGATTCGCTATGAATGACGAGAACTTGATGGAGCAGGAAGGGAACGATACAGCTGTCGTCGTGCGTGGAGTTGGACCCGAATGGATCGAGGAGGACGGCGAGGGTGGTCCCGATCTGGGCAGTCTCAGCTATCGGCAGCTCGTATGGCGGCGGTTTCGTAAGAGCAGACTGGCGATCGTGGGCATGGTGGTGCTGCTGATGTTTTATCTGGTCGCGCTGTTCGCAGAGTTCTTCGCTCCCTACGACTATCGCACCGACAATATGCGCAAACGCTATACGCCGCCAACGAGTATCCACATCGTCGATAAGTCGGGGCTGCACTGGCCGTTCGTCTATGCGCTGCAGGAGTCCCGCGATCCCGGGACGCTGGAGTTGAGCTTCACGGAGGACGTCTCGCATCATTACCCTGTACAGCTTTTCCATCACGGCGATCCCTATCGCCTGTTCGGCCTGATCGGCAGTGATCTGCATCTGATCGGCTCGGACGGTCCGTTTTACCTGGTCGGCACCGATCGCATGGGGCGCGATCTGTTATCTCGAATCCTGTATGGAGGGCGGGTGTCGCTGACGGTCGGGCTGGTCGGCGTGTTTTTGAGCATCCTGCTGGGGTCGCTGCTCGGCACGCTTTCCGGGTATCGTGGGGGCTGGACGGATGTGGCGATCCAGCGCGTGATCGAACTGCTTTCGGCGTTCCCGACTATTCCGCTGTGGATGGCGCTGGCGGCGGCGCTTCCCCCGACCTGGTCCGGCATCCAGGTCTACTTCGGCATCACAGTGATCCTCTCGCTGCTGGGGTGGGGAGGGCTGGCACGGCAGGTACGCGGCAAAATCCTCTCGACACGCGAGGCAGATTATGTGCTTGCGGCGCGGGCAGCGGGCGCAGGGCACTGGTACATTCTCACGCGTCACCTGATGCCGACTGCCTACAGTCACATCATCATTATCGCCACGCTCTCTATCCCCGGTATGATTCTGGGCGAGACCGCGCTCAGTTTTCTCGGGCTGGGTATCCGCCCGCCGATGACCAGCTGGGGCGTGCTGCTCGAGGACGCGCAGCGTGTAACGGTGGTGCTGCACTATCCCTGGCTGCTCGTCGCGGCGCTGCCGGTCATCGTCGTTGTGATCGCCTACAATTTTGTCGGTGACGCGCTGCGTGATGCCGCCGATCCCTACGTCAACTGACGCCCGCATAACCCACTGGCCTGATCTGCCACCGGGATCAGTCTGGCGCAAAGCTTGCCAGCGGCAGTTCTGCTGGAATTACAAATCCAACACGCCGACGAAAAAAATTGTCCTTCACAAGGAGTCGACCATGGTCTTTAGCTGGCTCACGCAGCGTCACAGGCACGCGATCCTCGCCAAACCTTTTCCTGCGGAGTGGAGCGATATCCTACGCGGGAATATGCCCTTCTATGCCTGCCTCACTTCCGAGGAGCAGTCACGGCTGCAGGATCTCCTGCGTATCTTCATCGCAGAAAAGAGCTGGGAGGGGTGCGGGGGACTGACGCTCACCGACCAGATCAGAGTCGAGATCGCAGCGCAGGCCTGTCTGCTGATCCTCAACCTCGATCGCGATATCTATCCGAATGTCGACTCTGTCCTCGTCTACCCTGCTGCGTTCGTCGCCAAACAACAGTCCCTGTCCCCCGATGGCGGGGTGGATGACGCGCAGCACGCTCTGCTGGGCGAGGCATGGCTGACCGGTCCCATTATTGTCTCCTGGGCTGACGCTCACGAAGGAGGCATACACCCGACGGACGGGCACAATGTGGTCTACCACGAGTTCGCTCACAAGCTGGATTTACGCGACGGGAGAGCCGATGGCGTGCCGCGCCTCGCAGATGACGCGCAGTATGAGACATGGGCGCGGGTGATGTCTTCGGAGTATGCCGACCTAGTCCATAAAGCGCAGCATGCTGAGCAGTCGCTGCTCGATCCCTACGGCGCTGTCAACGCGGGGGAGTTTTTTGCGGTGGCGACGGAATGCTTCTTCGAGAAATCCGTGCGTATGCGTCAAAGTCATACCGATCTTTACGATGTCCTCCGCGACTTCTATCGCCAGGATCCTGCCGCAAGACAGGAAAACTGCCCCGACCACAAGGTCTAACGGATGCCCCACACAGAATAATCAAATAGGGGAGGGGTCTTTGCCATGAGATCGGGTTCAGCCCCAAAGGTGTTCCTGCTCAGCGCCTCGACTCGCTTCGTGAATTCGGGCACCGAGTATTTACGAAAAGGATTTGATGACTTTAGTCGCGAATAACTCCAGGTAGTGTTTGCTAAAAGCACATACGAAGCGATGTATACTGTCGTCCGCAACTGTTGGCAACAGTTGAAAACGGATTTGCGAGGAGCGAAGCGCGATGACGGAACCAGTGCGACAACGCCTGACTAAAAAATGGGTTCTGGGGCTGCTGGGTGCGTTGCTCACAATGGTCGTGTGGGCAGTCGCCGCTGGTGGCGACACGGGATCGGTATCGAATGATACTGCTATGCTTCCGGGCAAAGTGGCGACCTTGCTCGGGCTGCGCTGCCTCTCGTGTCACAACCCGCAGAAAAAAGCCGGCGGAATCGACCTGACCACGCGTGCAGCGGCGGTAAAATCCAACGCCATTGTTCCGAAGAGCGCGGCAGCCAGTCGTGCTGCAAGAATCACAGCACTGGGCAAAATGCCCCCGGATGGCAAACTCCCCGACGCCGAAATCGCACTGTTGAACCGGTGGATTGCAGCAGGAGCAGTCTACGCACACGAGCCGCTGCAGGTGATCATACCGAAAGTCAAGCCGCTCTGGTCTTTTCAGCCGCTCAGAGCGCATACGCCGCCACGATCGCGATACGACACGTTGGTACGCAATCCGATCGACAGTTTCATTTTCGCCAGGCTGCAGCAAAGAGGGCTTCGCCCCTCCCCGCCAGCTTCTCCGCTTGCTCTGCTCCGCCGCGTAACCATTGATCTGACGGGGCTTCCGCCAACCCCTGACGAAATCACTCATTTTCTCAACGATAAATCCCCGACTGCGTACGAAAAGGTTGTCGATCGTGTGCTGGCGTCGCCTGCTTATGGAGAACGCTGGGGCCGCCACTGGCTCGATGTCGTGCGCTATGGCGAGAGTCATGGCTATGAACAGAATCACCTGCGCCCGAACGCCTGGCCCTATCGAGATTACGTGATCCGCGCCTTCAATCAGGACAAGCCTTTCGACCACTTCATCACAGAGCAGCTTGCAGGCGATGTCGTGGGCAAGGGTGATCCCGATATCGAAGTCGCTACCGGCTTTCTGGTCGCGGGTATCCATGATACGGTCGGCATTCAGGAGGAGGTTGGAACCCGGCAGCAGCGTTCCAACGACCTCGACGATATGGTCTCCACGACCGGCGCTGCGTTTCTCGGACTCACCATCAACTGCGCGAAATGCCACGACCATAAGTTCGACCCGATTCCCACCCGTGACTACTATCGCCTGTGTGCCGTTTTCGCTGGCGTACGCCATGGAGAACGCACACTCTCGCCGCATGTGCTCCCGCCCGAAAAGCAGGCTCTGGTAACGCAGATTCAGTCTGCGATACACGCTCAGGAAGATCAGGAACGTACCCTGCTCGCGGCGGCGCAAACGAAACGGACCGGAAACGAAGGCAAACACCGCTCACCAGTCGATGCGCGTCGCAATGTCGAAGATTTCACGCCGATCTCTGCACGATTCGTTCGCTTCACAATTCTTGCCACGAACGATGGCACTGAACCCTGTCTCGACGAATTGCAAATCTACGCGCCGAACAGCGAAGTGAATCTTGCGGAGGCGAAGCGCGGCGGCAAGGCGACTGCTTCCTCGCTGCTGCCGGGGTATGCAATCCACCAGATTTCTCACCTCAATGATGGACTTCTGGGAAACCCGCACAGTTGGATCAGCAATGAACCAGGCAGTGGGTGGGCACAGATCGAACTTCCACAAAGCACACGCATTTCCCGTGTGGTATGGGAGCGGGACCGAGATGGATTGTGCACCGACCGGCTTGCGACAGCCTATCGCGTAGAAGTCTCGACGGACGGGCGAAATTGGATGGAAGTCGGCAATGGGAATGATCGGCAGTTGCTTCAAAACAGCCTCACGCCACAGCTGCTGGTAAACTCCATGACGCCGGAACAGCGCGCTCAATATCAGAAACTTCATTTCAGTCTGGACAAACTCCGCCATCAGGAAATGGAACTGACCAACCTCACAACGGCCTACTGCGGGCAGTTCACGACCCCCGATCCGACATTCGTTCTCAAGGGCGGCGATGTAATGCGGCGTGAGGAGCCTGTCACTGCCGGTGCTCTCTCTCAGCTTACCGCGCTCCCGTCCGATCTGACCGGGCTGAAAACAGCTTCGCTCCCGGAGCGGGTCACAACGCGACAGGTCCCGCAGGAAACCAATCCAGGCAATCACCTCACACAATCGGATGACGGGAGCACTAACTCGCGCCTCGCGCTTGCAAAATGGATCTGTGACCCTCGAAATCCACTCACAGCACGCGTGATCGTCAACCGGATATGGGAACATCATTTTGGACGCGGCATCGTCGACACACCGAGCGATTTCGGTAACATCGGATCGCATCCATCCCATCCTGAACTGCTCGATTATCTTGCCAGCGACTTCATAGCGCATGGCTGGAAGCTCAAACGCCTTCACCGAATGTTCGTCACCTCCTATGTGTATCGTCAGGCAAGTGTGATCAGCTCCGAAGGAACAGCGAAAGATTCGGATAACCGGCTCCTCTGGCAGATGCCCCTGCGCCGCATGGAAGCGGAGGCGATCCGCGACTCGATTCTTCAGGCGAGCGGCAAACTGAACCGCGTGATGGGCGGTCCCGGATATAGATTGTTCCAATACGATGTCGTGAATGTCGCGATTTACGAGCCACTGGAAGCACAGGGACCGGAAACGTGGCGGCGAGGGGTGTATCAGATACCCGCGCGCGGCATCGACGACGACCTGCTCCGAAATTTCGACTGCCCGGACTCTTCCGAACGCACTCCGCGTCGAACCAATACGACGACCGCATTGCAGGCTTTGAGTATGTTGAATAGCCGCTTCGTCAGTGAACAGTCGGAATTTTTCGCGCTCCGAATACAGCCGCAATCGACTCCGAAAATCAGCGCGCAGGTCGATCGCGCATTCCTGCTCGCTTTCGGACGTTTGCCTCGCGAGAAAGAAAGCCGTGACGCGCTGCACCTCGTTCAAACGTATGGTCTCGGGACGCTCTGTCGGGCGCTGCTCAACGCGAACGAATTTTTGTACTATTAAGTTTCTCTGCGATCAAAAGGACATTATTAATGGAGAGACAAAGCGACAGACCGCGAAGCTGGCTGAATCGCCGCACTTTTCTCGGCAAGATGGGTACAGGTTTGGGGAGTATCGCGCTCGCCTGCCTGCTGGATGAGGAGACTCGGGCGACAGAGCAGGCAGCTCCACTCGCGCCAAAGCCATCGATGTTCCCGGCGAAAGCGAAGCGAGTCATCCAGATATTCTGTCCTGGCGCGGTCAGCCAGATCGACACTTTCGAATACAAACCCGAGCTGCAGAAGCGGCACGGTCAGCCGCTGCCCGGACTGACTGGAGCCAGCAGTTTTCAGGGTGGAAATGCCGAATTGATGCGCAGTCCCTGGGAGTGGGCACGGCACGGAAAGTCCGGTAAATGGGTCTCCTCACTGCTGCCTCATCTCGCGGAATGTGTGGATGATATCGCCTTCATCCACTCGCTCACAGCGCGGAGTAACACGCACGGACCGGCAATGATTCAGATGAATACCGGGTTCGTGTTCGAAGGTTTTCCGAGCCTTGGGGCCTGGCTCACGTATGCGCTGGGAACGGTCAATCAGGATCTGCCCGCGTTCGTCGCCATTCCCGATCGCCGTGGAATGCCGCCGAACGGACCCGCAAACTGGACAGCGGGCTTTCTTCCTGCTGCTTATCAGGGAACTGCTTTCAACACGGAGCAGGCGATCGCGAATCTGAAATCGCCGGAGGGTTCGAGTGTACAGCGAGAGGCGGATCTGCGCAGTTATCTGCATGGACTCAACAGTGATTATGATAACGGGCATCCGGGTCACAGCGAACTGAATGCGCGTGTCTCAGCGTATGAGTTGGCGGCGCGAATGCAGTTGAGTGCGCCGGAGGTTACCGATCTCTCGCGCGAAAATCCTGCGATGCTGCATTTCTATGGTGCGGATAGCGTCGATCCGCTCAAGGCGAGCTATGCACGCAACTGTATTCTGGCACGGCGTCTGCTGGAACGAGGGGTTCGCTTCGTAGAATTGTACTGCGGTTCGCACGCTTCGGGAGTGGATGGACTGCTCAACTGGGATGCTCATAAGACACTGAAAGCGGACTACGAGCGGCATGGTCCCATCCTCGATCAGCCGACTGCCGCCCTCTTACAAGATTTGAAACAGCGAGGTCTGCTTGCCGACACGCTGGTGCTCTGGACTACGGAGTTCGGGCGAATGCCGACGCATCAGATCGGCACCGAAGGGCGAGATCATAATCCGTTCGGTTTTACGGCGTGGATGGCGGGCGCGGGCGTAAAAGGCGGGTTCACTTATGGCGCCACCGATGAGGTCGGGTACAAAGCCGAACAGGATATCTGCACGATCTATGATTTTCACGCAACGGTTCTGCATCTGCTCGGCATCGATCATAAGAAACTGACCTACTACCACGATGGCACACAGCGTCGGCTTACCGATGTTTATGGAAAAGTCTTGACGCCGGTACTCGCCTGAGAACCGCCCGGATGGAGAAGGAATGCAGCAGCCGCTGAAAATTAGCGCAGAAAAAGCCGGTCAGTATCGCGGTTTGCTCGCCCTCGCATTTGTTTTCGTGCTGGGATGCCTGTTCACACCACGGGTCGGTCACACCGGAGTGTCTATCTTTCTCTCAGGGCAGACACAGCTAGACATTCTCTACGAATACTGCGAATATGGCTTGTTGGCAACGGGAATGACACTGGTGATCCTCATCGCTGGCATAGATCTGTCAGTTGGCTCGGTTCTGGGCTGTTCGGCTACTCTGTTCGCTTTGCTCACAATCGGCTACGGATGGAGCATCATAACGGCAGTCTGTGCCACCGCATTATTCGGTATCGCGATTGGAATTGTCAATGGAATATTGATTGCCAGGTTCCGTATACAGCCTTTCGTTGCTACGCTGGCGATGATGACCGGTGTTCGTGGTCTGGCAAAACTGATATCCGGCGGGATCAAAGTTCAGCCCGCCGCGCAACCCTGGTACAGACTGACACAGGATACTCCTCCCTTCTTTCGCTGGATGAGCCACTCTCTGCCGGGCATCGGAATCAAACCGGCGGCGCTGCTGTTTCTGATCAGCATTTTGTTGATGGCGATACTGGTGGCGCGTTCCACTTATGGTCGTTCACTTTATGCCATTGGCGGTAGTGAGGACGCGGCGCACTTGAGTGGAATGCCTGTCGCGCGCATAAAAATCATCACTTACGCGCTGTGTTCCCTATTCGCAGCTCTGGCAGGCATTGTCAACGCGACACGGCAGGACATTGGCGATCCCGAAGCCGGATTCTCTTTTGAGCTGGATGCAATCGCAGCAGTCGTAATCGGAGGAACCAGTCTGTCCGGTGGCAGCGGCGGGATGACATTCACTTTTTTTGGCGTTTTGATCATCGCCTACATCAACAAAATCCTCAGCCTCAATGCAATCCCGATTGCTCCCCGAATGATTGTCCAGGCGGGCATCATTTTGATCGCGGTACTGATTCAAAGACGAAAAAGGAATTGAAATCACATGAAGAACGAACCGACTCTATTTACTGCAATCAGGATGACGGGCATACTTATGTGCTCTTGCTTTGCGATCGCAGGATGTAATAATGCGTCAACACCACCTGGCTCTTCCGCTGGCGCATCAAGCGGCAAATCTCCCGCAGCCACTACAACAATCTACACCGTCGGTCTGTCGCAGTGCAATCTGGGCGAGCCATGGCGCGGGCAGATGAATCGGGACATCGAAGAGGCTGCCGCCAAACATCCTGAAATCAAACTGATCGAACGTGACGCTCAGAACAAAAGCGAGACACAGCAGAGTCAGGTACGTGAATTCATTCAGCAGCATGTCGATTTGATTCTGATCAGCCCGAAAGAATCGCGCCCGCTGACTCATCCAGTGGAAGAAGCGATGGACGCCGGGATTCCTGTGATTGTGCTGGACCGCAAGATCGAAGGGGACAAATACACCTGCTTTATCGGTGGCGACAACGTCAAAATCGGACGCGAGGCAGGCAAGTTCATGGTCAAACTACTCGGCGGAAAAGGCGATATTGTAGAGTTGAGGGGACTGGAGACGTCTACGCCAGCGAAAGATCGACACGATGGCTTTATGGAAGGCATTAAAGGCTCGGAGATTAAAATCGTATTCGACGCCGACTGTCAGTGGCTGGAGCCCAACGCGCAGAGGGAAATGAGTTCTGCGCTGTCACGTTTTCCGAATATCGCCGCAGTGTATGGTCACAATGATCCCAGCGCGCATGGAGCCTATAAGTCTGCTGAGCAGGAAGGCAAAGGGCGCGAGAAGCAGATCAAATTCATCGGTATAGATGCTCTGTCTAATGAGGGAGTGCGTTATGTCAGGGATGGAATTCTGACAGCGACTTTCCAATATCCGACCGGCGGATCGGAAGCGATCGAAAATGGACTCAAGGTTCTGAAGAAAGAGCCGGTCGAAAAGAATATCACCCTTGGGACGAAGTTATTCACCAAAGACACCGTTGAAAAGGGCGGACAAGCTCTCTAAATGACACAGACATAGGGTGCGTGCTATCCGTCCACCACTGTCTCCTTTACTGTCTCATTACCGGTGCCAGCCACCTGTCAAGCAATGCATGGGATGCGGAACCATCCGACAGTTTGTCTATCCACACGGTCGAGAACGGAAGCGTATAAATCGCGCTTCTGGTAAAATCTAAAAGAATCGACGACCAGAATAACGTGTGAAACACGGGAATACGAACCTAATTCGATGCCGCACCCGAGCGATGACTTCGAAAAGATGATAGCGGATATGTATTGACAACGTATCTATTGGCAATATATGAGTTGACACGATATGTACTGGTAAATAGAAAGGGAGCACTACCTCATGCTGTATGAATCGAGAGCTAAGGAAACGCCTGTCCGAAAGCTGTCTATCCTCGTTTGTGGCGTTCTGATGACGGCGCTTGCATCGAATGGAAGGGTACACGCGGATGAGACAGGCAAGACAGCCCGCATGCCGCAGATCAAGTTCACCGACTACCGCCTCGCGAATGGTCTGCGTGTGATTCTCTCGCCGGATCATTATGCGCCGGTCGCTGCTGTCAGTGTCACGTACGATGTCGGTTCGCGCAACGAGCGCCCCGGTCATACTGGCTTTGCCCACCTGTTCGAACACATGATGTTCCAGGGCTCGCAGAACGTCGGCAAAGGCGAACATATGCTTCTGGTGCAGAATAACGGTGGCACCATGAACGGCACGACAAATTCAGATCGTACCAACTACTTCGAGACCGTTCCGTCCAACCAACTCGAAATGGCGCTCTACCTCGAGGCCGACCGAATGCGCGCCCTCGATATCAGCCAGGCCAATCTGGATAATCAGCGCGCCGTGGTGCAGGAGGAAAAGCGCCAGAGCTACGATAACCAGCCTTACGGGCACGTCAGCGAAGTTGTCAGCGACCTCGCCTATTCTAACTTCGGTTACAAGCATACGACAATCGGCTCGATGGAAGATCTGAACGCGGCGACACTCGATGATGTGCGCTCCTTCTTCAAAACCTATTATGCACCCAACAACGCCTGCATCGCCGTCGTCGGGGATTTCAACGAGGGCGCAGCAAAACGGCTGATCGAAAAGTATTTTGCCCCGATCGCCCGGCAGCCCGCGCCGCCTGCAGTCGACCTGGCCGATACACCGATCGGCGAAGAAAAGCTCAGAGTGATCTCCGACAAACTGGCACGACTCACTCGTATGGAAATTGCATATAAAACCGTGCCGGGGGACAGCCCGGATGCCGACGCGCTTCAGGTGCTTGGCGGCATTCTCAGTTCCGGACGAACCGGGCGACTATACGGTGCGCTTGTCGAGAAACAACTTGCTCTCAACGCCAGTGCGAATGGCTTTCCGGGACGGGGCCCGGGTCTCTTCTCTTTTTCTGCTACGCTTCCGCCTGGCGGCATGGTGGACATGGTACGAAACACATGGGATGCGGAAATCGCCCGCATCCAAACTGAGGGAGTGAGCGATGAGGAGATGCAAAAAGCAAAAACGCAGGCGCGTGCCCGTCTCGTCGTCGGCGGCGGCAGATTCGGCGGGCTGGACTCCGTGCTCGGCCGCGCCAACGCGCTGTCGCAGAACGCCGTGTTCTTCAACGATCCAAACCGCATCAACACACAATTGCCCCGACTCCAGTCCGTTACCGCAGCCGACGTCAAGCGCGTGGCAAATCAGTATCTGACGAAAGCAAACCGCGTCATCGTGATCGATGAGCCGGAGCCAGATTCGGGCTCCACCGGCTCCGGAGCCAGCAAGGAGAGCCAGTAAATGCGCAACATAAACATATTTGAGCACAAAAATACTTTCAAAATGAAGGTCTCTGAGCGAGGGGGTGTGGGTCTGCGATTCTGTGGGGTAATACTGATGACCTCAATGGTCGTTCCTTCCAGCGCTCAGAGTGCAGGTGATTCTCCGCCGCCGAATACTGGTTCCGTACAAAGTGGTTCGGTGCAAAAGGGAAACGTCCCGGTCGCCAGAGATCTGCTCAAGGTACGCTTTCCTCGTGCCAAATCGTTCAAGCTATCGAATGGCGTTACGGTCTATGTGCTCGAAGATCACCGCTTGCCCGCTGTGCGCCTGCGCCTGTTGATGCGGGCAGGTACGCTGTTTCAGCCGAAACCCGGCATCGCCGACATGACTGCCGCAATGCTTACAGAAGGCACACAGTCACGCTCCTACCGTCAATTGGCACAGGAGGTCGAGAGTATCGGCGCCAGCCTGAACGCAGCCGCCGAAACCGATACGGCGACACTATCGGCGTCGGGACTTTCCGAATCGACGGACGCGCTCATCACTTTGATGTCCGACGTGCTCCTGCATCCCACTTTTCCTGCCGACCGACTGGATCGTCTGAAATTTCAGCAGACCGGGCAGATAGCGCAGCGGCGTACCAATCCGACGGCGCTGACGACGGAACTTGCGGCGCGTGTCTACTACGGCGGCACGCCGTATGCGCGGCTCACACCAAAGGCGACGGAGATCGCGGCTCTCACGCAATCCGAGCTGATTGCCTATCATGACAACTTCTATCGTCCCAATGGCGCACTGCTCGGCATCTCTGGCGATGTAGATATGAAAACACTGCGCGGCAAACTGGAAGTCGCCTTTGGAGACTGGAAACCTGCTGCCAATACGGCGGAGCTTCCACACGCCGATCTGAAACCAAAAGAAACTACGCGCGTTTATCTCGTGGATCGTCCCGGTTCAGCGCAGACGGTTCTTCAGTTCGGCAATCTGGCGGTCCGCTACGCGGATCCGGATTACATTCCACTCGTGGTCGCTAATCGCATTCTTGGCGGAGGCTCCTCCGGGCGGCTGTTCCAAAACATCCGTGAGCAGAAAGGCTACACATACGGGGCGTATTCGGCTCTAAGCGGGAGTCAGTGGCCGGGAGTTTGGAGCGCAAGTGCAAGTGTCCGTACGCCCGTTACGGAGCCTGCCGCCCGCGAGTTCCTCAATGAATTCAATCGACTTCAGGAACAGAGCGTGCCCGAAGCCGAACTCGCGCAGGCAAAGCGTTCCCTGATCGGAAGCTTTGCAGGCGCAATGGAAAGCCCTGAAAACCTTCTCGATCGCACCCTCGTTCTGGTACAAAACGGTCTGCCCCTCGACTATTGGGACACCTATCCAGCACGAGTTGCGGCGGTAACCGCCGAGGATGTGCAGCGGGTGGCTCGAAAATATCTGGGCAAGAACCGCGTCCAGGTGCTTGCGGTTGGCGAGCGCAGCCAGATCGAAGCGGGCTTCAAAAGCTTCGGCCCGATAGAAATCGTGGATGCCGCCGAGCTGGGCGGGGGAGGCGGAGGGCGCCGCAGCCGCTAAATCGCTACACTCCCTTAGCGAATGAGAAACTATTCACCCCCTCCTCCGCTCCCCTCTCCCGAAACTTCGGGAGAGGGGAGCGGAGGCAGATATTCTGCCTATTAATGCGAAACTGATGGCAGGGTGAAGAGTTACCATGAAAGATAACACTACGGATTATGAGTCGTCCCTCTTGGATACGGTCTGAGAACGCGGGAGATAGCTATCCATTATGTCGATGTCAGTAAATACCGCTGCGGCCTATTAATCCGCCGGCGAATCGGTGAGAGACAAGCGCTTTGCTCCCCTGTAAACGTAGTCTAATATGTGCCTGACCGCCAATGCGTTTTGAGACAATTTCAGAAATATGCAAATTTTCAAGTGCGTGAAAACTTCCACTTCGATTGCGACAGCAATGACCGCAGGTCTATTATCGACTCTGGTCGTAGCGGCGATCCCTCCAAAGTCTGCCAGTCTTCCCAAATCTGTAAACGGTGGTGAGGCGGAGTTTCGCAAAGAGATTCAGCCGCTTCTCAAGAAGTATTGTTATGCGTGTCACGCAGGCGGGGTCAAATCAGGCAGCGTTGCTTTTGATGAAATCAAATCGGATCCATCACTCCTCGAAAATCGTAAGCTCTTCCAGAGGGTCTTGAAAAACCTGCGCAGCGGGATTATGCCACCGGTAGGAGCGGATCAGCCATCTGAGGCTGAAAAGCGGACAATAGAGGAATGGATCAAGGCTCATGTCTATCAGATCGATCCGGTCAATCCCGATCCGGGTCGTGTAACCGTGCGTCGCCTTAATCGCGTGGAGTATGCGAATACGATCCATGATTTGATCGGCATCGATTACGACACGCGAACGGAGTTCCCTGCCGACGATGCGGGACATGGTTTCGACAATATCGGGGATGTTCTCACGTTATCGCCGATGCTGATGGAGAAATACCTCGACGCTGCTCAGTCGATCGTCTCGAAGGCGGTTCCTACCGCTTCGAAAGTGATTGCTGAGACAGAGATTTTGGGTGCGAGCTTTCAGCGCGAAGGGGCGCAAATCGCCAGCAATAAGGCTGCGAACGTGCCAACAGGGAACGCCGCCAACTTTCTTGCGCTCTCCTACTACGAGCCAGCCACCGTCTCGCACGCTCTTCAGATCGAGCATCCCGGAAGTTATCAACTCATACTCGACCTGAGCGCGAATGAGCGCTATGTCGACAACCAGGTCGACTACAACAGATGCCGTCTCGTCGTAAAGACTGATGGTCAGGAACTGTTGCGCAAAGAATTCAATCGCGAAGGCGGCAAACGCCTGCACTATGAGTTCGACCAGAAGTGGCAGACGGGAGCGCATAGTCTCTCTTTTGAACTGCAGCCACTTACGCCGGGCGTCGAACAGATTCGCTCCTTGACGTTACGTATCAATAAAGTGACTGTACGCGGCCCACTGATCACGAAAGCTGCGGATCGCGCGAGCGTGAAAGAGGGAAGCGCGAAAACTGCCGACTATAGGGTTGAGCCCCGTAACTACAGAAGATTTTTCCCTGAGCCCGTACCAAGCGCTCCTGCGCAGCGCCATATATATGCGCATAAGTTGATCGGCGATTTTGCGCGTCGAGCATTTCGTCGCCCGGTAGATGAAAAGTCGGTTGCCCGGCTGGTCGCTCTGGCAGAGGGCGTGTCTGCGCAGCCGGGGCAGACATTCGAGGGCGGCATTGCGCAGGCGATGGTCGCAGTACTGGCTTCTCCTCGTTTCCTTTTCCGTGAGGAGGGTATCGCGACAGCAAAGAATAATCAGCAAAGCAGGCGGAAGATTAATCAGAAGAGCGGTCTGAGTAAGAACGAGAATCATAACCATCACAATAATCAGCCATATCCGCTGATTGACGAGTATGCACTCGCCTCGCGACTCTCATACCTATTATGGTCCTCGATGCCGGATGAAGAGCTATTTCGATTAGCGGGTCAGGGACAATTGCGGAAAAACCTGACTGTGCAGGTACAGAGAATGCTGAGCGATCGCCGATCCGAGGCATTGGTTCAGAATTTTAGCGGACAGTGGCTGCAGACGCGGGATATCGAGAAGGTGCCGATCGATGCGAGGGCTGTGCTATCTCGTGAGGCAGCTCCGATCGCTTTTACACCGGGATCTGGCGATCGTAACCGCCGCGGGCCGCGCATACGATTCGACGACGCTCTCCGCAAGGACCTGCGACATGAGGCGGACTCCTATTTCGGCTATGTCGTGCATGAAGACCGCAGCGTTCTCGAGCTGATCGATAGCAACTATACATTCCTCAACGCGCGTCTGGCGCAGTATTATGGCTTGAACAACTCCGGAGTGACTGGCGATGAATTTCGCAAGGTGATTCTCCCTCCTGACAGCCCGCGCGGCGGGATGCTGACGATGGCGAGTGTCCTGGCAGTGACTTCGAATCCGACTCGCACTTCGCCGGTCAAACGTGGCCTGTTTATACTGGACAACATTATGGGCGCGCCGGCTCCGCCCCCGCCTCCGGATATTCCGCCGCTCGAGTCCGCCGCTGTGGGGTTGAAGAATCGAAAGCCGACTCTTCGTGAAGTGTTATCGGCGCACCGCAATAAGCCGGAGTGTTTATCCTGTCATAAGCGGCTCGATCCGCCTGGTCTGGCGCTCGAGAATTTCAATGCGATGGGCTTGTGGCGAGAGCGGGAGTTCGACCAGCCGATTGAACCTGGAGGGAAGCTCGTCACCGGCGAATCCTTTACGGATATTCGTGGGCTAAAGCACATTTTGGTTACCCGACACAGCACGGAATTCTACCGCTGCCTTACCGAGAAGCTGCTCACCTACGCTCTCGGGCGTGGTCTGGAAGACTACGATGTGGAAGCGGTGGATCAGATCGTGAAACGGTTGGAACAGGACAAAGGGCAATTCTCGTCGCTTCTTACGGGCGTCATCGAATCCGTGCCCTTTCAGAAGTGCCGCATTGTGTCTGTGGCAGAGAAGACGAATAGTCTCAAGTCGACTGCACCAAAGTCACATTTGCCTGATACAAAAACCCGAAAACGTGCGGCTCCGCTTCACAAAGTGAACGTAGCTGCAAAAACATAAAATCGATTTGGTACGCATGGGAGGAGCGAAAACGATGAGAGATAGATATGTCGAGCGGACGAATATTGCCGCTCAAAGCCGGGAAAGTTTCAGCCGACGCCACTTTTTGCGCGGCGCCGGGGTCTGTCTGGCACTTCCAGCTCTCGAGTCGCTCCTTCCGGACAAAGCGCTCGCTGCTGTTACGGGTGCAGGTGCGAAAACTGGAGGATTGGCGACGACCGCCAGCGGCGCGCCACTGCGCACTGCATACGTCTATTTCCCGAATGGCGCGATACAGTCGAACTGGTGGCCGACCGGAACGGGACTCGACTACAAGCTGAATTCCACCCTGCAGCCTTTGGAATCGGTGCGAGAGTACGTCCGCGTCCTGGGCGGTCTGGATCACGCCTGTGCCGTCGGAGGAGTCGATGGCGGCGGCGATCATGCCCGCGCCAACTCCGTTTTTCTGTCGGGCGTCCGCGCGAAAAAGAGCGCGACCGATATTCACCTCGGAATCTCAATCGATCAAATGATGGCGCGACAGGTAGGACATCTGACCCGACTGCCTTCGCTCGAACTGACCTGCGACGATACGCGCAAAGCCTCTGCCTGCGACTCGGATTATGCCTGCGCCTATCAATACAACATCTCCTGGAGTTCACCCACGACGCCTGTCACTGCGGAGGCTAATCCGCGTCTCGCTTTCGAGCGACTCTTTGGGACTGGCGCTCCCGGTGAGCGCGTTGCAAACAGCAGACGCCGTCAACTGGCACAAAAGTCGGTGCTCGATTTTGTGCTCGACGATGCACAGAGTATGCAGCAACGGCTGGCAGCCAACGACAAACAGAAACTCGATCAGTATCTGACCGGGGTGCGGGAAATCGAATCACGCATCCAGAGATCGTCTCAGATGGGAGCCGCGCATGATCCCAATGTCGAAACTCCGGAGGGTATCCCGTCCGATCAGGCGGAGTATGTCGGGATCATGTTCGACCTGATGGTTCTGGCTTTTCAAACGGACTCCACACGTATCGCTTCCTTCTGCCTGGCGCACGACGGGGATAACCGCTCGTTCAGTCACATCGGGATTCCGGAAGGGCATCATGACCTTTCGCACCATCAGGGAGATCCGGATCGGATCGCAAAAGTGGCGAAGATCGATGTCTGGTATGTCGCGCAGTTCGCCAAATTCCTGACGAAACTGCGCGACATCAAAGACGTGGACGGAAAATCCCTGCTTCATAATTCGATGATCGTCTACGGCAGCGGCGACGCCGATGGCAATCGCCACTCACATGACAACCTGCCGATCGTGCTCGCGGGCGGCGGAGGGGGTACGCTCTCTCAGAGCAGCTATGTGAACTATAAGTCCACTCCCGCCTGCAACCTGTTTCTGAGCCTGAGCGACCGTATGGGCATCAAGAACCTGGAACGTTTCGGCGACTCGACAGGGCGTATCAAGATTTGACCCGGAATATGGCAACCAAAAAGGCGGCAAAACGATGCGTAGAAACTCAATGGTCGGCGTACTAATCGGTCTGGCGCTTCCTTTACTATTGACACCAGCTATGGCACAGGGAACTGCACCGGTCACTCCTCAAAAGACGGCGACGGATTCGCATACCGTAGTTCATCTATGGACCAACGGCGCGCCCGGTTTCGAGCAACGGAAGGATATTCCCGAGCAGGCGGCGAGTTACTGGGTGAAGAGCGTGAACAACCCGTCCGTCACCGTATTTCTGCCTCCAAAGGAGAAAGCGACTGGCGCGGCTGTTATCCTATGTCCCGGCGGCGGTTTCAGAGAGCTTGGGTTTATCCCGGAAGGCATTGCGGCAGCCGAATACTTCAATAGCATCGGGGTGGCTGCGTTTGCCCTCAAATATAGACTCCCCCGTGAGGCGGGTTCCGTCTACAATATGACGCATCCCCGACAGGATGGATTACGAGCGATGCGCCTGGTGCGCAGCCGGGCGGTCGAATGGGGGATCGATCCGAATCGGATCGGTATGGTGGGTTTCTCGGCGGGCGGTGAAGTCGTCTCGATGACTACATTCAGCGATAATGTCGGGGATGCGAGCGCCACGGATCCGATCGATCGGGTCAGTGCGCGTCCGGACTTTATCGTGGAGATATATCCGGGCGGCGCGGGAATTCCAGAAACACTGCCTGCCAATGTGCCGCCAGCCTTCCTCCTCGTTGCTAATGATGACGATCATACGGATTCTGTACTGACTATTTTTCGGCTCTATCGCGCCGCCCGAATTCCAGTCGAGGTGCATGTTTACGCCAAGGGTGCCCACGCTTTTAATATGGGCACCCGCTCCAAACTTACTACGATCAAAAACTGGCCGCAACGAATGGCGGACTGGATGGGCGACAACAACCTGCTCGACCCTGCCGTGCCAGCAAAAAACGTCAAATAGCCAGTCCGTCGAATAGCTGAAATGTCAAATGAGCGGCTGCGTCCGTCAGACAGTGTGTCTTTCACGAGCGGGCTGTCTATTTTGCGATGAAGTCGAGCAGCGCCGTATTCACTTTATCGGGTCGAGTATAGGTCAGCCCATGTGCGCCACCGGGAATGATGACCAGCTCGCTGCCGGGAATGAGACCATGCGCTCGCTGACCGCTCACCTCGAACGGAACGATTTGGTCTGCGTCCCCGTGCAGTATGAGGGTCGGGATCGTGAATTTCGCGAGGTCTTTCCGAAAGTCTGTTGCAGAAAAAGCTTTCACACAATCGATCGTCGCTTTGGGCGACGACCACACCGCTATATCCCAGCTATGCTGCAGCGCAGGCTGGCTGAGCAGGTCTTTGCCATCCTTGTCCCAGTTGACGAACATCTTCCCGAACGCTTCCAAAAACCCCGGACGGTCTTTCTTCAGTCCCTGAATCATTCCGTCGAAAACGGACTGATCGACGCCTTCGGGATTGTCGGCGGTCTTGAGCAGGAAGGGAGTAACCGCGCTCATCAGCACGGCTTTGGCAATCCTTTCGGTTCCATACGTTCCGATATACCGCGCGACTTCCCCGCCTCCCATCGAAAAGCCGACCAGAACGACATCGCGGAGGTCTAGTTCGGTGATAAGCGTGTTCAAATCCGCTGCGAACGTATCATAATCGTAGCCTGTCCACGGCTTATACGACTCGCCGAAGCCACGACGATCATAGGCGATCACGCGGTAGCCTGCTTCAGTCAACGCCATGATCTGCTTTTCCCACATCCGGTGGCTCAGGGGCCAGCCATGGATGAGTACGATGGGTTTGCCCTCGCCGTAGTCGGCGTAGCTCAGGCTGATGACGTGGTTCTTCTCGGTTCCGATCTGTAGATAAGGCATGACGATTGCTCCTCTCGGGTCACGTGTTATAGGTAAACGTCAGGGTCAGGTAAGTTCGCTATGAAAACCAGCGTGTGATACCCTGCGGGCTCATTTGCATTGTGAAACAGCCGGGTGCACAACGGAAGTTCACTCACCGCTGTCAACAATTATACGAGGAGGCTGTGCCTTCCGTCATCACCACGCCCATCCACTCCCCAAATAATATCCATTTTATAGCTCTTCAGATTCCGCTCGATCTGCTCATTCAGCAAATGAAACTGTCTTAACTCCCCCTCTCCCGAAGCTTCGGGAGAGGGGGTTGGGGGGTGAGGGTGAATAGTTACGCCTAGTGCAGAATCTAGTCCCACTCACTACCTTCTTCTCCGACAGAGGTTTCGGAATGATGGATTTCCGGGTCGGTCACCGGCCAGTGCCAGTCCCGATTCAGAAATGTTTTGTTGAGCCAGATTGTCAGATCATCGACGAGCGTATGCGTGATCGGAATATCGAACAGCGAGAGGATCGTGCCGACGATCAACCCGCCCACGACCGCCGTCGCAAGCGGCTGATAGGCGTCCATACCCGTCTTTGGCGCGAGAGCGACGGGCAGCATCGTCAGAAGCGTAATCCCGGCCGTCATCAGGATCGGGCGCAGACGCTGCGGGCAGGCTTGCGCGACAGCCTCGTCGCGTGGAATTCCTCGGTCACGGTATTTCATGACCATGTCGATCAGCAGTACGGCTGTCGTGATATCCATACCGGTGAGAACAATGATCCCCAGCAGCGACACCGTCGAGAACGACTGATGCGCCAGCCACAGCGCCGTGAACACCCCCGCCAACTCGAGTGGCAGCGAGGCGATCATCTGCAAGGGCTGTAGGAAACTCCGGAACTGCACGACGAGGACGAGGTACATCAGCACGAGCGCGAGCGCGAGACCAGACATCATGCGTCGGAACGCCGACATCATTTCGAGCATATCCCCGCGCGCGACCATCCCATAGCCGGGCGGAAAGTCGACGGGCTTGATCCCGAGTTTCGGATTGCCAGCATACGTGTTCGCGACCAGATTCATCACCACGTCCATCGAGGGCAGGTTTCCCGATCGGTAGTACCCGGTGATGCCGATCACACGCCGGAGCATATCGTGTTCGATCACGGTCGGCGCATTCTCATGTCGGATACTCGCCACACTCTTGAGCAGAATCTGTTGTCCGTCAGGCGTAGACAGATACATATCTTCGAGGTTTTGCGCGATTGCCCGGTCTTTCTCTTCATAGCGCACCTGGATCGTGTTCTGGCGCAGGTTGGGAAGGCGATAGAATTCGTTGGTCAGACCGCCTCCGAGGGCATAATAGGCTTGCTGAGTGATGCTCTCGGGTGTCAGTCCGACTTCCTGAGCGCGCTGCGGATCGACATCGATCTGGAAATCGGGCAGACCCACTGTCCAGGTCGTGGCGGGCTGATACATCTCGGGCATTTTGTGCGCGAGCGCGAGCGTCTCCTGTCCCAGCCGATCGAGCACCTTGAGGTCCGGACCATAAATGTTCAAGTGGACGGGAGCTGCCGACGTCGCCATCACATCGCTGCCCATCTCCTTGATCTGCAGGCGACGAATGCCGGGTATCGTCTCCAGCGCCTCCTTCTGGATCGCGTCGATAATTTGAAAGATCGTTCGTTTGCGCGTATCCTTGTCCGAAAACGTCAGCATAACCGAGGCGCCGTTCACCTGCGGCATCTGATAACCCGTGTAGTAGGGGCTGTAGCTTTCGAACATGCTCTCCGCCCCGATTTCCACGCTCGCCTTCTCCAGTTCTGGATAGTGCGCCATGATACGCTCTAGTTTTCCTGTTGCGCGTTCGGTCTCAGCGTACGAAGTCCCCGGCGCCATTTCAAGGATGCCACTCGCCTGACCGACATCCGCAAGCGGCATCATCTCCGAACCGATGAAATAATAGAACGTTCCGCCCACGATCAGCGTCGCAAGCACGCGTGTGAGGTTCGCGAAGCGGTGTTTGAGCATCCAGCGAATGATGCGTTCGTAGCCGTGTTCAAGGCGATCGAGACCATGCTGGAACGGGTCGAGCAGCACATACAACCAGCGTAGGATGGGGTGTTTGCGGTCGGCGTCGCGCGCGCTTTCGGGACGCAGCAGGTTCGCGCAGAGCAGGGCGGTAAGCGTGAACGACACGAGCATCGACGCGAGCAGTCCAAAGATCAGGGGCCACACCAGTTCGACGAACATCAACTCCGTCAGCCCGCCAGCAAACAGCAGCGGCGAGAGCGCCAGCACGATCATCAGCGTCGTGGCGATCACGGCAGCGCGCACTTCGGCGATGCCATCGATCGTCGCGGTCTTGACATCTTTGCCCATGCGGATATGCCGCTCGACAGCATGGATGTCGATGACGCTGTCATCGACCAGTCTTCCGATCGATAACAGCAGCCCGATCAGCGTCCCGCTGTTGAACGTCATGTGAAATGGAACCATGAGCAGGACTGCGATTGCGAGCGACGTCGGCAGGGTCACCATCGCGATCAGTGTCCCGCGCCACTCTCCGAGGAACAATAGGACGGCAAGACCGGTGAGCAGAACCGCGACAGCGAGCTCCTCCCAGACGTTGTGAAACAAAATGTTCACGAAGTGTGCGTTGTCATACGCGGTCTCGAAATGCAAGCCAGGGTTTTCGTCTTCGAGCTGTTTGACGACCTTCATCACGGCAGGAACGACCTGCGCAGAACTCGCGCCGGGGTCCTGAATTACGGAGACCTCGATCGAAGGGACGACTTCGCCGGACGTGCCGGGATCGTGCCTGAGATAGTGATAGCCGCTGCGCCGCTCGAAGTGCGAGTCTACGACGCGCGCCACATCCCGCACGTAGATCACGCGTGGAGAGCGAGCAGCCGAACTCGTTGGCGGGGTTGGAACCGGTGAAGCAGTCCCAGAAGACGCCGTGCCACCCATTGTCCCCATGCCGCCTCCGCCGCTGTCTGCTGACTGTGCGGGGTTAGCACTCGGGATGGTCGCGCCCGCTGCCGCGCTCGTGATCGGGTAGTTCAACACGTCTTCGGCGCTGCGGGCGCGGGTGTCGATGCGAACGATGCCCTCCTGCGCTCCATCTGTCAGCGTTCCGGCGGGGCGTGTGACATTGGAGCGATCGATCGCGCTCTTCACATCCAGAATAGAGAGCCGGTAGGAGGCGAGTTTGCTGCGGTCTACGACCACCTGCATCTGACGCCGATAACCTCCGAAAGGCACGACAGAGTAGACGTTTTCGACGCTTTTCAGGCGGTTGATGATCGTGTTGTCCGCAAACTCGCGGACGCGAAGGAAATCCCACCCCTGCTTCTCATCACCATGTACGCTCAGCGTCAGAATCGGCAGATTCAGCGGGTCGATCGGAACGACCCATGACGGCTTGAGGTTTGCTCCGGTCGCCGGAAGGTTGCTTTGTGTGATGTTGAGCATCGACTGCACGTCCACGAGCGCGCGCTGCATATTCGTGCCGTAGGGAAATTCGAGTGTGACGATAGAAAAGCCATTCTGCGAGGTGGAGCGCACATAGCGAATGCCCTTGACATTGACCATCTGCTGCTCGATCGGGCCGCTGACATAGAGTTCCATCTCCTGCGCGGACAGACCGGGCATCATCGTGACGACGCCGAGTATTGGGCTCTCGACATAAGGCGCAAAGCGGCGGGGCATCGTGCGGCTGACGGTCATCCATGCGAGTCCCACCATCGCCACATAAAAGGCGATCACAGCGTAGGGATGCTCGATGCTCCACCGGTGAATCATGTGAAGCGCGTTTGGGCTGTGTCTGCTGCGCGAACCGTTCGAAGCGGAAGGCCGGCTGTCTTGAGAGTTTTCGGAGTTTGATCTCATCGCGCTGCGCCCACTCGCGCTGATGAAGAACGATTTGTGGCGCTTTGCGTACTCACGGGCGAAACCGTGTCGTCGTTTTTGAGATAGTCCTGCCCGGCGACAACGACCTGCTGTCCAACCCGCAGGCCGGCGCGGATTTCCGTACTTTGCTCATCGCTCAACCCTAACTGAACTTCGACTTCACGGACTGTATATTTCCCCTTCTGCCCCACAATCGGCTCCGCCACCCAGACCGAGGGCGTAGTTCGGGTTGTCAGCACATCGCCGGAGGATGCTGCCCGGTAACGAATTGCACGTGTTGGTATCCGAAGTGTGTTCGATCTCAGTCCGGTGGAGATCTCCATCGTCACATACTGTCCCGGAAGGAATCGACCATCTTTGTTTGGCACAACCGCTTCGACAATCCCGGTACGCGAAACGGGGTCTACGGAAGGCGAAACGGACGTGACCAGCGCTATCAATGGTCGAGGATTTGCGTCATTGTTATCCGGCTGAGTACCGACCGGGGTATTCGTCCGACCCTTTGCTCTCTCATCTATCAGGTTCTGGCTATTCGCACCCTCATTCGTCCCACCCGTACCATTTCCGCTCTGTCGATTCACCAGAACGCGACTGCCGATACCTATCTTCGCCAGATCGGATTCGCTGACGTTCGCTTGAAGGCGGATCGGGGCGATCTGCGCGATCCGCAAGAGGGTCTGCCCGGGACCTACCAGAACGCCCGGACTGACGACACGCTGCAGCACGACGCCGTATGTTTGCGAACGGATTTCGCTGTATCCCTGTGTCGCGGAGGCGCCTGCTAATGCTGCCCGCGCTTGACCCACTGCCGCCTGTGCCTGAGCAATCTTCTGGCGCGCCGAATCTGCCGCCGCCCGGGTTGACAGAACATGCGCGTAATGGGAATTCAGTTCGGATTGTGCCTGTTCGACTTTCGATTTCGCAGAGGATAACATCGCTTCTGATTTGCGAACTGCTGATTGCGCGCCACGTATCTGCGCCTGCACCTGCGCGATACGGGCGCTTGCCTGGCTTACTTTGGCATCCGCGTTCTCAGCCTGAGCCTGTTCCCGCTGATACTCTTCCTTTGTCACCGCCCCTGCTTTCAGCAGCAATGCTTCCCGACGGAGCTCTTCTTGCCAGTACTGCTGGTCAGCTTTCGCCGCCTGAAGCTGTGCGGAGGCATCTGCTGTCGTGCTCTGCGCGGCGTCCAATCCTGCCGAGGCAGAAGTCTCCTCGGCCTGCGCTGCTCTGGCGTCGGCACCGGCGCTTTCGACCGCTCCCGTTTTCATGCCGACTTCGGCGTGCGCCTCATCGATCGCGGCAAGCGCCTGTCGATACTCCCTTTGTGCTACTCCGACGCCCTGCTGCGCCATGTTCACACCAGAGCGCTGGCTGGCGACGAGCGGAGCAGACTGACTCGTATCGAGGCGAGCGAGGAGCTGTCCACGCTTTACTTTATCCCCCACGTAGAGCGGCATCCAGAGGAGCGAACCAGTAATGCGCGATGTCACATCCTGTTCGACGTATCCGACGACCTGCCCGGTGAAGCGCACCGTGCTCTCGAACGTACCGCTTTCTACAGTCGCCAGTTCCACGGGAGCAGTCCCGGCAGGCGCAGGCAAATTCATATCCATCGCCTGAACTTCGATCGGCGTCATAGCTCCGGCGCGGCGGAAATGGCTGATCGCGTATACCGCAGCACAGAGAACCAGCCCGAGCCCGATCGCGCCGCCGAGAACAGAACGGTTCGCCAGTACACGAAAAGACGGGTGCTGTCCCGTACGCCGCATTCGAAAGAGGACGAACAAAACAACGAGTGCTAAGACAGCCAGCGGAAGCAGCGGCATCAGCGTCCCTGAATGCGTAACTGCGCCCGTGCCGTTCATGGCAGATGAAGAACTCGAACCCGAAGTGTCCGATTGTGTTCCGACATTCTCGCCTGTCGTGAGAGGGATCACGGCGTTTTCTGTGCCCAGCGGACCCTCGATTTTCAGACTCGCCTCATAACCGCCTTCCATTGCAAACTGTGCGGGAATTCTGTAAACACCAGGACTTCCCTGCACGGGGACGGCGGACTCCTCCCGCTCGCCCATGCTCATGCCCGCCATTTTCGTGAGTGAACGAATCGTTAGTCCCGACACCGGTTTGCCAGAGGCATCGGTCACCGTCAGACGCAGCTTAGCCTGCCCCGTCGTCGGAATCGTGCCTGTTTCCGAGGTAAGTTCGATACGATACGCCCCGGCCTGCGTTCGCGGTCCGGCTGCAGCGGAGAGCGTAAAAGAGAGATGCAGAGCCAGCAGAACCATTAAGGACAATCGTGATGCAAGCAGCAGCAAAGTTTGGCAAGAGGGCGCAGAGACAAAACTCTGTGTGGGCGATGAGCACGTCCGAAGTCGTGAGAGGTTCGATCGCATTATTCTTCCCGTTGTGTTCCGTTTCATCAGTACCTCCCTACCGCGCGCTGCAGTCTCGCAGCGGCGAGCGAATGTTCGTAGAGCGCCTGTGTCACGTTCCCACGCGCAAGGGTTACAGCTGCGAGCGCGTCCAATTCTTCGACGAGCAGACCTTTCTGATTTTGCACACGCAGCGCCGTCACGGTATAAGCGGACTGGGCGGCGAACAATGCTTTCTGAGCGGTGCGGTAGTTCTCTGCAGCGGTCTGCAGGTCCAGCCACGCCTCCCGCACTTCCAACTCCACGCGCAGTTCGAGATCGTGCAGATCGGCTTCGGTTCGCTCCTGCCGCGCCCGTGCCTGTGCGGTTTCGGCGTGTCGCTGACCACCGTCCAGAAGCGGTAGGCTGACGACGACGCCGACCGTGTAACCTTCGCGTGTGCCTTGCGGATGCGAGGTGAATCCGTCCGCCATCGCCATCCCATAGACCTGCGCACCCTGCGACCCGCGTGCCGAGCGCGTCTGTGATTGCGCTGCGAGCATACGCGAACGGGACGCCTGCAGTTCGGGACGAAGTCGCACAGCGTCCATGAGAAAGCTGGCCAGATCACCGGTCGGCGCGGTAAAAACCAGTGGCTCGCTGAGCATGATATCCGAGTCGAGGCGGATGCCCATCGCAGCTTTGAGGTCGAGCAGTGATTTTGTGCGAGCATTACTCGCCGTCGTCAGCGCGCGTTGAGCATCGGCTTGTTCCGCTTCGACGCGGCGGACAGAGGCTTCGAGACCCTTGCCTGCCGTGAAGAGCGCACCGGTCGTTCTGACGAGTTCTGTGCTGGCATCGAGCCGCGCTTGCGCCGTTGCAATGGTCTCCGCCCCCAGCGAAGCACGGTAGTATGCCTCCTTGACCCGCAGGGCAGTATCCGCCTGAATGCCCTGTGCGTCGGACATTGTGGCTCGCTCCCGCGACCGTGCCGCGCGAACCGAGTTTTCCAGACGACCGCCAGTATAGAGCGGCACCATCAGCGTAAGGTTCTGATCGGCAAAGCCCTGCGAGGGAACGGACAGAAAGTTCTGCGGCATCACATTTCCGGCTGTGGAAAGGATATTGCTCGCGTCGCCAATCGAAAGGTAGGTGTTCGCCGATAGCTGCGGGCGTGTCTGACTGCGTGCCGCCTGTGTCTCGGCGGCGGCGGCGCGAACGTCCGCCAGTGCCGTCCGTACGCTGCCGTTTTCGCGCAAACCGATCTGGACTGCCTGCGACAGTGATAGAGGGCCCTTCATTCCCTGCCTCTCCCCGCCAACGATTTGTGCGGAAACGGCACCGTGAAAACAGGCAGCAATTGCCAGACAGGCACCAGGTACCAGGAAAGTGTTCGTTTTCGTCTTCACCTGCGTGACACTCCTTTCGTATCCACCGGTATCGGCGTACTACCGCGATCACCTGTCGCCGATTTTCTAATGCTGTCGAAATGCTGCGCCTGAGGAGCCGTCAGCAGGCTCAACGCCTTCCGCCAGTAGATTTCTCGTCGCCGATCGTACTGGTCTGAGAGGGCGGAATAGTCGCTGAGAGTGCTGGCGACCATCGCTGTTGACGTGTTGTGGCTCGGCGCCGAATGTTTGAGCAGTGTCCTCGCATCCTGTTCTGAACGTTCGATTTGCTGCTCCATTACGTCCTTCTGGCGCAGCCATTCGCTATTCGACAGCTTCAATTTTGTGCGCTGCCCGGGCTGGAGCGACAACTGCACGTCATAACCGAGCAGCACAGCCACTTCTGGTTTGAACAGAGGGGGCAGCCGCAGAGATGGCTGACTCGGGGCGGCGACATGCTGTAAATGTCCGAGTGCGTCCGCTTCGTACACGATTCTGCCAGCGCCAGATGCCTCTGTACCAGAGCCATGAGGCGAATCATGTTGGGCAGCAATGGCGTCGTTTTGAGCAGGCTGCGTATGTGTCATCTGACCATAGAGCAGGAATGCTCCCACCCCCGCAGCCAGCAATGTTGCCGGTCCGACACGCAGTCGTGCGCGTCGGTTCGCCTGGGGCGGAGCCTGTTTTATGTGATTCATTTGATTTTTCAATCGTCTTCCCTCGTACTAATCCGGCGGACCCGCCAGCGAGACGCATCCGTGCAGAATACAGATTCCGACACGAAACAAAGTGGCGCTATTCGCCTTAGACGAATCGATGACTGGCAAATTAGTTACAGTTTGGGATTGGTAAGGGCTTGCCGTTTCGCATCCGTGCGGCGAGGTGCGTAAAGTGTTACTCGACTATGCCGAGCTTTGCGGAGGCGTTAAAGGACAATCGGAGGAGCACGATCGGAGGTAGTCGATAGCAAGTGTTGTTGATGGGTGCAGGAGCAGGCGGGAACATACAGGCGCACGGACGGGCAGGGGAGGCTGACCGCTAAAGTCGAGGGGGGAGGCAGTGCCAGCAGGGGAGCAAGGAACTCGACGCCGTTTTGCAGGACTGACGCAGGGCGATCCGATACCCGCAGCACACATTGTGAAGTCGAACAGGATAGGGAAAGTCCTGAAAAGACACGCCCTGAATGGTCGGACACGATCGTTGGACTATCCTGAGACGCACATACGGCTGGATGTGATGCGCACAGGGAGCAGTGCATGCCGGAAACACTGGCAGGCGAACCCGCTACCGCCATCGACCTGTTGAGCATCGGGCAGTTTTCGGGACAGGGCGTTCCATCCTGACATTGCCACGAAGCGCCTGA
>JBBQPY010000028.1:0-38640 GCA_038216735.1 Chthonomonadales bacterium | reverse complement strand
GTGAGCGGGTTGCTCAATTTGCGCGCCACCGGTAGGTTTGAGCTCGTGTAGCGATCTGCACAACCGAAGTTTTCTTACTTCAAGAAACAGGAGTGTGCTCTTGAGGCGAAGCCGAAACTGTTATTTCGCAATTGATCTTTAGATTAGAGTATTATAGCTATTCTAAGTGAAGAAAAGATGAAGCGCTTGTTAAGAGAAGATTAAATATCGCTCAGCATGGCAAATAAAAGGCAAAAGCCGCCCCCCCGATCACTTTGATCGGGGGGGCGGCTCTTTGTAAAACCGATAGTGAATTAATTCGTAACCATTCACCCCGGCTTATTTCTCTCACTCGCAGAAGGCAATTGTATCTGCTTCCCTCATCACGAGGCTTCGGGAGAGGGGGTTGAGGGTGAATAGTTACAGGATTCGCGAACGCCAGATCAACTGGGTTTGCCAGGATCAGCGCCGGTTCCGCCATCATCCTTTTTGCCGCCAGTATCTTTACCGGTTGTATCGCCGTCGGTTTTGCCGCCCGTGGCGGGCTCTTTTCCACCCGTAGTATCCTGCGTATCCGGAGGAGGCATTCCGCTCTCATCCTTCGGCGCGGTCTTGTCTGTTTTGTCGGTAGTCTCTGCGGGTGCACTACCATCGGAGGTACGCTTGCGCTTGCCGCTTCCGCTGTCACCAGTACCGTCGAGCTGCGTCACAACAGGTGGTCCATTGTCTTCGGTAAGCGGATTGCCAGTGTCATCCTTCGGCGCGCTTGGATCGACCGCATGATCGCTGTGACGGTGGCGTCGTCGATTCGTGACTTCGCGACTGCCGCCATTGTTGTGGTTGAGGAAGGCGACGACTTCTTTATCCGGCGCGTTGATATTGACACGGTAGGTGTCACCATCGTAGAACATCTTCGCGATCATATCGCGTGCCTGATCTTTGTAGATGTAGCAGTAGCTCGAACCCTCATAATTGGGCATCGTCGCGAGCTGAATGTTTTCGCGCGGAATGCCGCGCGCGAAATTGATCAGTGTCAGCATCTGCTCCTGATTCATGTCCGATTTGAAGCTGTCATTGACGCGCCCCAGCACATCTGGGAGCTTCCAGAGAATACTTGGCTGCTTGACGCGGTCGCGCATCGCTTCCAGGAATTCATGCTGGCGTTCGGCACGCATGATATCGCTGTCGGAGTGACGCATCCGCACATATCCCATCGCTTTATAGCCATTCAGGTGCTGATAACCCGGCTTAAGGTGGATATGCAGATTGCCCCAGTTGTCATCGTAGTTCAAATTTTTGTGGACGGTGACATCGACGCCGCCGAGGGCGTCGACGATGCGCTGGAAACCCTCGAAGTCGAGATCTACCGCATAGTCGGTGTCGATGCCGAATGTGTCCTTGATTATCTGCTGCGCCGCCTGTCCGGGCGTAATGCCTTCGTGCCGGAAAGCGTGTGCCGCATTGATTTTCTGGTAACCATGTCCGGGAATACTGACGGCGGTGTCGCGGGGAATACTGATTATACTGATCGACTTCTTATCGAAATCGCATTTCGCAATCATAATTGAATCGCTGCGTGCCGGAGATTTAGGGTCGGGAATCGGCGGTTGAGTCGGGTCACTGTTGAGGATATAGTCGTGGTCGCTGCCGAGCAGCAGAATCATCAGGGAGTGCTGCTGCGCGCCGACGAAATGCTCCTCAGGAGTAAAGGAGACCAGGGGGTCTTGAGTGGAAAGCACTTTAAATGGATGCTGTCCCATCCCATTGACGATGCTGCGGATCGTCGGACTGCTCTTGTACAGAACACCAGCATAAGTTCCGGCGATCAGCGCGCCAACCACGAGCGAAATCCCCGCGCCCATCCGTGCAATGCTCCAGAAGCGACTTTTCCCTGCTGTTTTTAGCAGCACATTAGCACTTCCCTCACCGGACTTCATCGAATTGTTGGTCAGAGGAAACTGCCGTTTATCCGTATCCTTCACGTTCACGTTCTCCCCGGGATTTATGCCCCGCTCACCTTACCGTGTCCTCATTTTGCCCGTTAGACATTTCGCTTATACTAGCCGACGCCGAACGCAAAAACTGATTATTACTTTGCAGGACCCACCGCAGTACTATAGCACGGAGTGGCGGGAGTGTCAAGGAAGTAGACACACGCCTGTTTCGTTACCGACGGGCAGTCTCATTTGTGACGGAAGACTCAAACCAAAGTTACACGTCTATAGTTATACGCAGCGAAATAAGCGTACAACAGCGGACGCGCAAAAAAAGAGTAGGGTTCCAAACGAAAAAATACGCTTAAAACAGTTGGCGCTTCCATGACGACTACTTGCCTGATTACGAAGGGCAGCATATACGCGATGATGTGCTGCCCTTCGTAAGCTACGTTGTACTAATTACCATCACTCCCTCTCCCGAAGCTTCGGGAGAGGGAGTGATGCATATATTCTGCGTGTAAGAGCGAAACTCAAGGCAGGATGAATAGTTACGATACATTAGCATTGTCTCCGCGAACGAAGCTGACTAGGCAGCAGGCATTGTTGGGGAGCAGTCGGCTCAGTTGGCATCAGGGGTGAATTTCCAAAGTGGGGCGGCTGGCGACTTCGAGACCCGGCGCGAGCCGGTGCTTGAAACGGTCATAGCGGGCACGGTCATCGTAAATCAAAATGAGGTTGGTCAGTTTGCGGTGCGGCGCAATCTCGAACTTCGCATTGTGGTAGAACCCGAGGGAGCCGCCCGCGTCGAGATTGATCGCGTCGACACAGCCGAGTTTCTTCATCACTTTCGCCATCTGCCCGAGCTGGATCGGCTTGCGTGTCGCGACAAAAAGAAGCTTCTTGTGAGCGGTCAGACCCACTGCGAGCCGGGATGCGGATCCGAGCAGACTGCGATCGTGAAACCCTTCCGGTCCTGGATGTACGCTGGCATCGCCTTTGTTCACGAGGCGCGGACCGGCAGCGCAAACGAAATCGTAGTCGCTCCAATCGATGCCGGTATAGTGACGTGGGGCAACAAAGGAGCACTGATTGTCGTCGGTAAGGCAGAGCGCGGTGCCCATACCGCCTGTATGACAGAGTTTGCCGTCTACGACGATGTCGCCGATCGGCAGCAGCGACTGTTCGCAGAAGTAGGTGCCGGTCAGCGCGGCGGTAGGATGTGTGCGGTGGATCATGTCCGCGAACCGCTCCGAATGTCCTCTGCCGTGCTCCGCGATCATGCCGGTCACTTTGATATTAGCATCATTCAAGTCGACAGTCAGCACGATCACGGGTATTCCCGCCGCAACGGTATGCTCGAGCACAATGCTTTTTGGCGCCGCTGATGCGACTGTGCCTGCACCGAGCCCAAGACCGCCCGCAAACATCAGACAAGATGCGGCACGAAACCCACGATATCTCGAATGACACCCCGTTTCTAGCCATTTGGATATTCGGCTTCTGAATCGTAAAATCAAACTCGGCTGCAGCATATTCGGTATAGATCGCCCGATTGATCGCTGTGTGTCGGTACCCATTTCGATACCGGTTAGTTCGTCGCGCACTATATTTCTCGCTTTCCGATTGCACACATCACACAAATCGATCGACTGCTTCACTTATTTCGTTTCGTTATTTCGTTTCGATATCTGACTGGTTTATTCCCCGTATCTCGCATTCTGTGTTCAGATTTATTGCGATTCTCTCACCGCACTCAGCCTATCTTTAATGACGCATCGAGAATGCTTTTGGTATCAGATACTCCTGCGATGCGCTATGCCTTCTCATACGTATGATTGTGGCGTAATGGAGATAGTAAAAAGAGGCTTCGCGTACAGACTACACCTGGTTTTCGATAGGTTCCCTTACGTTTTGTAGCGTCCGCTGTGACTTCGCCTCTGCCGCCTGTCTTATTCCCGTTGACCTTATCGGTTCCAGTAGTGTAAACTGTCTTTGATACTACTATCAAGACACTGCTATCAAATGGTATCGCAATCCATCAAAAAGCGTATTTCTGAAACCAGGTCAAAACTGTGGGAAGGATGCGGGACCTCGATACTGCCACTGTACGTCCTTAGGGAATATATTGTTTCAGGGCAGTCGGTCGTTCAGCAGACGAGTGACGTGTGAAAACTTATCGTGTTGCAATCGCCGGTGCGACCGGCGCCGTCGGTACGGAGTTTCTGCGGCTGCTGGAGTCGCGGGAGTTTCCGCTCGAGTCATTGCGCCTGTTGGCATCGGAGCGTTCCGTCGGGCGCAGCCTGACGTTCCGAAACAGAGCCTACCCAATCGAACTGCTCGACACGCATTCGTTCGAGAATATCGACATCGCTTTTTTTTCGGCAGGTGGGGGACGCAGTCGTGAGTTTGCCCCGGCCGCCGTTGCGAGCGGCGCGCTCGTGATCGACAACTCCTCTGCCTTCCGCATGGACCCGGACGTGCCACTCGTGATCCCGGAAATTAACCCGGAAGATATCGCGACGCACCACGGCATCATCGCCAACCCGAACTGCTCTACGATCGTGCTGCTGATGGCGGTCGCTCCTCTGCGTCAGCTTGCGCCGGTGCGCCGTCTCGTAGTTTCTACCTATCAGGCCGCTTCTGGCGCGGGTGCGCAGGCGATGCAGGAGCTGTTGGAGCAGACGAATGATGTGCTGCGTGAACGCGAAGTCATCCCGCGAATCTTTCCGCACCCGATCGCTTTCAACCTCTTCTCACATAATACGAAAATCGACGCGACGGGTTACAATGAAGAAGAGCGAAAGATGATACATGAATCGCGTAAAATACTGCACGATCCTGCGCTCCGGATTTCGGCGACCTGTATCCGTGTGCCAGTTCTGCGCGCGCATTCGGAAAGCGTCAATATCGAATTCGAAGCAGGGAGACGCCCTACTCTCGAAGCGGTACATGAGGCGCTGATTCGTTTTCCCGGTGTGGTCGTCGTGGACGATCGAGAGCGCAATCATTTCCCGATGCCGCTCGAAGCGAGCGGGCAGGACGATGTGCTGGTCGGGCGTCTGCGCTACGATCTGTCAAATGACGACGCGCTCGACCTGTTTCTGTCTGGCGACCAGATACTGAAGGGCGCAGCGTTGAACGGCGTCCAGATCGCCGAAAAATGGATACACATGACGAGTTGACCATACCCACTCCCGATCCTCTTTAGCCATGCCTCACAGAGAGAAAGAGAGATAGGAAACGGACGCAAATGCGCTGTACCGTTTACGCGCCCATCACCCATTCTTCTGGAAGCTTCGGGAAATTGAGGTCCGGGTGAGAGAGCCTGCGATTCTGGTGTTTGAACGTCGTGTTGTCCCACAATGGCGATCTTGCGAGGTACGGTTGACTGGTTATCGCATTGAATAGCGTGTAATTTGGAGAGTGGATGATGAGAACGGCAATTTTTGGACAGGTTCTGACGGCGATGGTGACGCCGTTCGATGCACACAATGAGATCGACGGGCGCGCGGTGCTGCAGCTTGTCGAGCATCTGCTCGCGAACGGCTCCGACGGAATCGTGGTCTGCGGTACGACCGGCGAGTCGCCGACACTGAGCCATGAGGAGAAGCTGCGCCTGTTCCGTCTGGTGGCGGAGGCGGTCGGCGGACGTGGGAAGGTGCTGGCAGGAACGGGCGGCAACAACACAGCGGACAGCATCGCGCTGACGAAAGAGGCAGCGAGCATTGGGGTCGATGGCGCGCTGCTGGTCGTTCCTCCCTACAACAAACCTTCTCAGGAAGGGCTGTATCAGCATTTCCGTGCGATCGCGGAGAGTGTGCCGGGGCTGCGCTGTATGCTCTACAATGTTCCTTCGCGGACGGCGCAGAATATGGATTCGGCGACGACGATGCGGCTTGCCAACGACGTTCCGAACATCGTCGCAACGAAAGAGGCGGCGGGCAACCTGGTGCAGTGTGCGGAGATCATCGGCGGCGCACCGAAGGACTTTTCTCTCTACAGCGGCGACGATGCGATGACGCTTCCTCTGCTATCGGTTGGCGGGGTTGGTGTCGTCAGCGTGTCGTCACATATTGTCGGCAGAGACATGAAGGCGATGCACACGGCTTTTTTCAGCAGCAAATTGGAGGAGGCAGTGCAGCTCAATATCAAGATGCTGCCGATCGTTCGCGCCCTATTCCAGGCAACGACTCCGAGCCCCGCGCCACTGAAAGCTGCGCTCGCGATGCTCGGCATCCCCGTGGGCGGATTACGGCTGCCCCTCGTCGAAGCCAACGATCAGGAGCGCAGCATCGTCCGCTCCGCGCTCACTGCCTATGGGCTGCTGTAATCGGCTCTCTTCCAGCCTTTCTCTGTCCAGCATTTCTCCTACTAACCGTTCGTGCCGATGGCGTCGCCTTTTCTGAGGTTTGAATCTGCAATTCAGTCGCAGCCGCTAAAGAGCGAAGGATGCTTAACACTGTTCCCTCGGTTTGCCGACTCCCAGATGACGTGTAAAAGGTACGGAGAGGCGGAGCTGAAACAGCAAGGATCGACAAGAGGGCGCTCTGCGAGACGTCAGTCAGCCCCTGATATTGACTGCTGTCGATGGAACGCCACCAGGTTTCGACTCGTCTGTGATTTTCGCCTCCTCTATGAATAGAAAGCTTCCATGACCAATCTCAAAAACTCTTACCTGTCTCGCTTCGCGGCAATCCTGTTGCTCTCCGCGTTGATACTGGCAGCGCCGCTGAAATCGGTCGCGCAGGCACAGCCTGCCAACCCTTCTCCTTATGCCGAAGCCGTGACAAAGCTTGCCCTGATGATCAATCAGGGACGTTACGATGAGGTGATCGCACGGACGACAGAGATGCTGACGCAGCCAGACGCGCCTGCCGCACCGCTCCAGTATCTGCGGGGCTATGCCGAGTATCGCATCTGCTGGCTCGGCGCCTCCGAGCAGGACCTTACGCCGCTGCAGGATTTCAGCCTGAATCCGAACTGGCTACCCGCCTCGACCATCGTGCAGAAAATCGAGGCGCTCCGCGCGCTCTGCCCTCCAAAAGTCCATGAAATTCGTGACGGCGGGGAAGTAATTTTCCGTGTCTATTGTGATGAGGATAACGACTGGTCGGCGGCGATCATCAAACTGCTGCCGGAAGCGGCACGTATCGGCAAAGAGATGTTTGGCGTGCGACTGCTCGAAACGCCGGTGTTCATCTTCAAAACGAACGAACGCTACACTGCGTTCTTCAAACTTCGATACGACAAAGCCCCGGGTTCCTGGATGTGGGCGAACGGAGGTCTCGGGCTCTTCATGTTGTGCGAGACCGATCCATCTGGTAAAAAGCCTGCGGAAGACACAACCGGGGACTACTTTCGGGGGACTGTTGCGCACGAATACACGCACACCTTGATCGGGCGGGCGATCGGCACGGCGCCTCTGCCCAAATGGATGAACGAGGGTCTGGCGGATGTGGCGGGCAGTAAACTGGCGAAGGAAGACCTCCACAAGAACGACGCGAAAATGAAAGTTCTCTTCGACACTAAGGCTTTGCTCAGCCTCGATGAACTGAGCGATAGCAGTCGGTTCAACGACGCCGTCGAGCGTATGCTGAGCGCGAAGAAGCTGGCAGCAGGGAACGTCTCCGCGTCCGCCACAGAAACAAAACCGCAGGGCGACGCCTATGCGCAGGCGCTGCATATGATGCGCTATCTGATGGAAATCGGTAAGAAGGAGGACATTCTGCGTTTCCTCACGTTCTTTACGGAAACACGCGATCTCGACGGCTCTTTTCGCGATGTCTATGCCATGAGCGTATCTGAGTTCTTTGCCACCTGGCAGACCAAAAACGGCGTCAAACCCGCCGCGCCGTAAGGGCGGTAGCCGGAACTTCGCCTGCTTTAGTTATCAAATGCGGAGCCTGATTCCAAATCTCTGGAATCAGGCTCCGCATTACAATTGCGTAAATCATTAGTAACTCTATCGCCCTCACCCCAACCCGTCTGCCGAAGCTTCGGGAGAGGGACCGAATGCAGCTTCCCGATAGTCTGTGAAGAGGGTGCGGCAAGAAGCGCTCCTACAAATGCTTAGGACAAAGTTCTGTTATTGATTGTAACAATTCACCTTCACCACCAAACCCTCTCCCGAAGCTTAGCGAGGGGGAAGTGAATGCAGATATGCTGCTGGTAAGTGCGGAACGGAAGGCGTGGTGAATGGTTACAATCAGTAATGAGAATAGCGACCTTCAGGGAGTGCCGAGGACGGCGACACCGCGTTCCGGCAAGGAGACGATCAAGTTCCCGTCGCGTTCTTCGGTGTGGACGCCGCTCTTCAGCCAGTCCGCATACGGTTTCCCACAGAAGGTTTCGAGCGGTATCGTCGCAGTCTGCGGCAGATCGCCACGGTTGAACAGTACGAGAACTTCCTGACTTCCCTTCGTGCGTGTGTACCCGAAAACGGCGGTATTGTCGTCGGCATAGACCGTTTTATAGTCGCCGCGCCGCAGTATCGGCTTCTCTTTACGCAGCTGAAGTATTTGCTGGTAGAAGCGATGCGCCTCTTTGTCCCACTTCGTTTTGTCCCACTCCATCGCGCGGCGGTTGTCCGGGTCTTTGCCACCCTCCATACCGATCTCGTCGCCATAGTAGATGCAGGGCGTGCCAGGATAGGTCATCTGGAACAGCACCGCCTGCTTTTGCTTCGCCCACGACCCGCCACACAGTGTCCGCAGGCGCTCGACGTCGTGGCTGCCGAGCATATTGAACATCACGCCAGTAGCAGCGGGGGGATAATCGTCCCGAATCTGCCGAAGCGCTGCGTCGAACTCCGTCGGTTTGGTCTTGTCGAAGGCAAAATAGTCGAGCGCCGCGCCGCGCCAGCGATAGTTCATCACCGAGTCGAACTGATCTCCCTGCAGCCAGTCGCGAGCATCGCTCCAGACCTCCCCGACGATATACGCCTTCGGATCGACGCGACGCACCGCCTTCCGAAAGTCCTGCCAGTAGGCGTGTTCGACTTCATCGGCAGCATCGAGCCGCCAGCCATCTATTTTGGCTTCCGTGATCCAGTGGGTCGCGACATCGAGCAGGAATTTACGCGTATCGGGATTGGCGACATTGAGCTTCGGCAGCCAGGGAGTCCCAAACCAGCCATCGTAACTCGTCTGCCCGTCTTTGACCTCGATCGGAAAATGGTGTACGAAATACCAGTCGCGATAAGGCGATTTTGCACCTTCGGTTCGCAGGCTGGCGAACTGCTTGAAATCGACGCCGGTATGGTTGAACACGCCGTCGAGGATCACATGCCATTTATTTCTGTGTGCCCGGGCAACCAGATTTTTGAACACTTCATCAGTGCCGAAACGCGGGTCGATATGCAGATAGTCTGTCGTGTCGTAGCCGTGGCTGCTGCGTGACGTGAAGAGAGGGTTAAAATAGAGCGCATTGATGCCGAGGTCCCGCAGATAGTCGAAATGCTGTGCGACGCCCTGCAGATCCCCGCCCTCACGCGTGTCGAACTCAGGCTTTGCGCCAAAAGGCGCGTCCGTTGGAGGATCGTTTTCTTTGTCGCCGTCGGAGAATCTGTCCGGAAAAATCTGATAGAAGACAGCGTCCCGCGCCCAGTCGGGCACTTCAAAAGTGGGGAAATCCATCGGGTTTACCATAAACCGACGCGGACTGCTGGTGACTTCTGAGAGTACACCGCGCGCGTCGTACATCCTTTCCTTTGATCTGTTCTGAGATCCAACTGCTCCATCCTTCGATCCGTCGGAGAGCCGAAAACTATAGCGAAGTGCGCCGCTTTTCGGCACCGCCACCTGAGTTCGCCAGTAGTCGAAGAGCGCGTCCGATCGATAGCGAGCGAGCGGGTAGACAACCACATTAGTCGATTTTGCTGTTTTGTTCGTGGCTGCGTCGTCGCCTGTTCCGCCATTTAGTAAAAGAGCATCGCAGCTCAGTACATCATCGTGGCGAGTACGAAGAATGAGTTCGATGTGTCCGGGATCGATACGGCGAATAAACTGCGCGTCCGGCCGGTGACTTACTCCGCTGAGCGTGATAACTCCGTCTCCGACCCTGCCTGGTTGTGTCTCATAATCGGATGGCAAGAGTGTCAGGAGCGAGTTGATATTGCCGTTGCCATCATTGAATGTCGGGGCGTTCGGGTCAACGAGCCATTTACTGCCATCGATCACGAATTTATACGTGTAAATCCCGGGTTCGAGCGACAGGGCAATGCGCCAGGTTTTGCCATCGGGCTGTTTCGTCAGAAAATTCGTGGTGCGGCTCCAGTGATTGAAGGTTCCGGCGACCGCTACGGTTTTCGCGGTCGGGTTCGCGACCAATGAGAATGTAACTCGAACGTTGTCATTGCCGACTTTTGAGAGGGCGGAACCGGCACTGGTCTGTGTCTCTGCAGCCTTTTGTGATTCAGCAAAACTCCGTACCGTAGGCGCGATGCAAATCGCTGCGACAACGAATAAAAATGCAGATTTAACGCTCAGATGGCACACAAAACTAAAGGCGCGTACTCGTGTGCGAGTCGCGCTCGATTTGATATTTTTCATATTTGTTAGTACGCAGGAGACAGTAATTGTGTTCCGTACAATTCTGTCATGAAGAGCGCAGGTTTCTCGACCCGCAGCACGCTATCACCGATCATGATCTCGTCACCGATCTGGAGTTGGTGTGTCGTGACGCGCACTCCGTTCACAATTAGACCGTTTGTACTGCCGCCGTCTTCGATCTGCCAGACTCCTGAGTTCGAGTCATAGCGGGAGGCAAGAAGCTGGCTGAACGTATCTTACCCTTTGGAGGAAATCAGTGCGGGGAGGGTAAACTTAGCAGTAGGGTATTTTGATATCGCCTCGAAGAAAATAGTGAGCAATTGAATCACGCGTGGCAAGGAAGCGAGCAATGCAAACCGACCCAGATCTAACCAGAGAACAGCCGACACTCACAGACGAACAACGGGCGAAAATGGAAGAATGGCTTCGCGCCAATCCCTACGGCGACCAGGATGAGAATGGAACCGACGTCGGCATCTTGCGCCGCAATTTGCGACTGACGCCAACAGAACGCCTGACTCGCCTTCAGAATGCCGTATACGCTCTTCGGGAGGTTGGTCATTCCCCGGATAGAAGCTGATTTTCTTGCTATCTTACGCCTCTTGAATCAATCAGGGGCAAGATTCGTCGTGGTGGGCGGCGTCGCGCTCTTCCTGCAAGGAGGCGACAATCCCACCCTATACCTCGACATCAGTTTTTCTCGCGAACGCTCCGATGTCGACGCGCTTGCTCTGGCATTAAAGCCCCAAAACCCCCGTCCACGCGATTTTCCTCCCGACTTGCCGTTCGTTTTAGATGCACAGACTCTGCGAAACGTCGGATCGCTCACACTCGAAACGGCTCTGGGCGATCTGGATATGCTGGCGGAACCTGCCGGAATCGATTCCTTTGATGGGCTCTATCAACGAGCAACCCTTCTGGATATTGCTGGCATGCAAATCCCTGTGGCGTCTTTGCTCGACTTGCTAGCGATGAAACGGGCCGCCAACCGTCCCAAAGACATAGCGCACATTTTGACGATTGAGCGGCTGATAAAACTCCAGGGAGAAGGCGATGCTGCTGGATTTCTGCTTCGGTGGCGATACGAGACACCCGGTGACGGTGATCATGATCGATGATCCTCGGCTAGATGGCCGCAGCACTCAACTGGCACAAAATCAAGGACGCACAGTATCTGAGGATGCGATTCTTCCTTCAGTGAGCGCCTCATTACCAAATCAATCGACCCGCAGCACGCTGTCACCGATCATGAACTCGTCTCCGATCTGAAGTTGGTGTATCGTGACGCGCACGCCGTTCACGATCAAACCGTTTGTACTGCCGCCGTCTTCGATCTGCCAGACTCCTGAGTTCAAGGCAGAATCGGAGGGCAGGAAATGGAGGCGCGCGTGCTGACGACTGGCGCGCGAGTCGTTGACTAAGGCGATATCGCATCGTGGGTCCCGCCCGATGATCGCATTAGGCGTCAGGACGAAAATGCTTCCGGCATGTGGACCTGCAACAGCCATCAGTCGCGAGGGAACGCCTGGGATACCTGAGAGTGAGCCAGTCGACGGAAATGCGCCAGATGTCGGAACGTTGGATATCGGCGTAAAAGAACCCGCTGCCGCATAAGGAGAACTAGCCGAAGTGTCGGGGAAGTTGCCGGTCCCCGCTAGAGAACCACTATTTTGGGGAAGGCTGCTGCAGAAGGCTTCAGGCACGCCGGGCAGAGATGTCGAAATGGCTGCGCGGCGGGAGCGGAAGCGGAACCGATGCCCTCCGATCCCGAGGATATCGCCGTCCGCCAACGCTGCGTTTGCGACCGGCTGATTATTGACCGTGACGGCAAGCCCAGGTGCGGCGGCGAATAGAACGCCAGCGCCCGTTTTGACGATCTGCGCGTGGAGCTTCTGGACAGAAATATCGCCAAAAAGCGGAACGTCGGCAAGTTCGCTGCGACCGATCAGCGTAACGTTCTTGGCGAGAATGAACGCACGGCCCTCTTTTGCCCCGGTGAGCGCGGTCAGCCAGTACTCCTTGCCTACCTCTTCGACGAGGCTGACGAGCGCGCCCACCAGGGTTCCGATGAGTACGAAGCCGACAGCGCGGCTCAGGCTGCCGTTCTGCGCGAATATGCTGATAATATCGAAGACCAATCCGCCCGCCGCCCCGCCGACGAGGCCGCCGACCGCGCCTTGGAGTACACGCTTGGGTGAGCGTGATACGATGCCGGGACAGATGCCCGCTGCCGCGCCGAGCAGGCTCCAGCCAATCGTACGTGCCAGAATCAGCCCGATGCCGGACGGAGCCTCTCTGGAAGACAGCGCCTCAAGCAGCTGATTGAAAATTCTGTTTCCGGCAAAGCTTCCGATACAGCCGAACAACCCTCCCGCGATCAAGCCCGCACCGGTGTAGAGCATTAGGCGGGCAGGGTTGCGTGAGCGTATCTCGTCCGAGATAATCAGCGCTGCTCCGATAGCCATTCCGAGTACACCGCCCAGCAGCAGCACATTTCCCAGCCCGTCGACACTCTCCTCTGGTGGCCTCATCCCCTGTGCGATCAGATGCATTGCGGCTTCCTGCGCCACCATCGACGGATTGACCAGCACAAAGGTGATGATGCCGCCGAATGCGCCTGCACACGCCATCGCCGCGACTCGCCCCAACGCGATACCGCTCATATTTGGCGCTCCGATTGCCTGCGGAACAGGCTTGTATTCATCACGATAGCTCTATTCATTCCTGCGCCCCTCACCGCCTGAAGCGCGTAGCTGCATTTCGGCGTCGTCCTGAACTTTCATCGGCATGGCAGGGCGCAGCAGCGACTGTGCGGATGCGGAAAAGGAGCCTGCGGGCGACTCGCTGGCACGCAAAAGGACGGCGTGCGGCTCGATCGCTGATATCGCCTGTTGCGCGGCGAACTGCAGCGGCAGGCTGCGCGCTCTGGCAAGCTTTCGGAGTGCGGGGAGCGCGCGGTTGTCGCCGAGTTGCCCGAGTAGATTGACGATCGCAATCCTGTACGGAATATCCTTCGAAAAGCGGTCGAGCGCATGGAGTAGGGTAGGGACCGCAGTAGGATCGTTGATCTGTCTCAACACTTCGATCGCCTGCATACGAATCGTATGGTGCGGCGCAGTCAGTTTTTCCGCCAGATGACGTAAGTTTGGCGACTGCAGTGAGTCATGAAACAACCGCTTTCGCTTCCACCAATTCTGAAGCGGACCCTCGGCCTCATCCATAAAAGAGGAAGCAATAATCCAAATACAGAATCCGATCACGAACAGGAAGGCCGGAGTATGAAAGAGCAGCCACAAAAATTGACGTATGCTTCCATCTACGGAAATTATCGCAAGATGTCCCATCGTTCTGATCACCTCTGTGTTGTGCCGAGAGCATTTGTAGGGGCGCTGCTTGCCGCGCCCGCTGCCCCATGGGAAATAAACCAGTTGCGAACTGGTAGTAGATTTGACAGCGTATGAGCAGACCGCTATACTCTATCATACTGCAAAAAGAGTCGTAGGGTGTCAGTGTAAGAGTTACGGTCGAATTACCAAACAGGGGAGCCGATTTATGAACGAGAGCGGACGAACGGGCAGTGCAGCCAGGCATAAGTTTCACGGCTGTTATACGGCGACACTGACGCCCTTCGACGGGCAGGATAGGGTCGATGGCGGCGTCGTACGCGCGCACACGCAATGGCTTATCGAGAACGGGGTTGCAGGACTCTGCCCGGCGGGGACGACCGGCGAGTTCCTCTATCTGAGCGCTGAGGAGAGCCGCAAAATCATCGAGGAGACAGTCGGCGCAGCGGCAGGGCGTGTGCCGGTGATCGCAGGGGTCTGGGCGCTGACAGCAGCGGAAGCCTCCGAGAATGCTCGGGCTGCCGAGAGCGCGGGCGCCGATGCTGTCTTTCTTCCGCCACCGATATACTACCCGGCAAACGATCATCAGGTTTTTAGCTGGTACACGGCTGTGCATAAGGCGACCACGCTGCCGGTTTTCGCATACAACATTCCTCAGTACACTGCCAACCCGATATCGGTCGGCTGCCTTCAGCTACTGTTCAGCACCGGCGCGATCGTCGGCGTCAAAGATTCGACGGGTGACGCAGGGCGCGTAAGTGAACTCGTCGCTCAGTTCGGCATGAGTGGTGTTGTTTTCGCCGCCAGTGACGGGTTTGCGGTGGAGGGACGCACACTCGGCGCGGATGGATTTATTTCCGCAATCGCAAATGCCACACCACGCTTATTTGCTCGTCTCTGGGCAGGCGAGGACGCCCTTCAGTCCGAAGTGAATGCTCTGCGCTCCGCGCTCAAAGAAGTCGGCTCGATTGCCGGTCTCAAGTATCTGATGGCTCGGCAGGGGTTTGCTTTCGGCGCATCGCGCCTGCCTTTCTCCAGCCTATCCGACGCGCATAAAAACCGTCTCGATGCGCTCAGCCTGTAATCGCACTCCTTGATCGATCGATAGTCGGCTCCTACGACGTCCGTGCTATAATAAGAGACTTTCAATAGAAATCTGCAAGCGGACAGTAGGCGAGCTCGCAGCAGGTGAGGAGACGCACTGTGATTATTATTTTAGCGCCGGAAGCGACCGGAGAACAGCGAGCCAGTCTGCTCGACGATTTGAAAGAGCGGGGCTACGGCGTTCATCTTTCCGAGGGCGTCGAGCGCACGATCGTGGGCGTGATCGGGACGCTGGAGCGCGATAAAGGCGAGTTGATCGAGCAGTTCGAGGCGCTGCCGTATGTCGAGCGTGTCGTCCCGATCCTCAAGCCGTATAAACTGGTCGGCAAGGCGTTTAAGCCGGAAGGCACCGTAATCAACGTGCGTGGTGTGCAGATCGGCGGCGGGACACTTTGCGTGATGGCGGGTCCCTGTACGGTCGAATCGCCGGAAATGCTCATCGAGACCGCGCACTTCGTCAAGGCGCAGGGCGCGCATATCCTGCGGGGCGGCGCATTCAAGCCATCCACATCGCCCTATTCGTTTCATGGCATGGGCGAAGCCGCTCTGAAAATCCTTGCCGAAGCCAGCGAGCAGACCGGTCTGCCGATCATTACTGAGGTTATGGACACGCGGGATGTCGAGCTCGTCGGCAAATACACCGACATTTTCCAGATCGGGACCCGTAACATGACGAACTACTCACTGCTGCGCGAGATCGGCACCGCCCGCAAACCAGTAATGCTGAAGCGGGGTTGGGCAAGCACGATCGAGGAGTGGTTACAGGCGGCGGAGTACATCGCCAGTCAGGGCAACTACGAGATCATCCTGTGCGAGCGCGGCATTCGCACCTTCGAGACCTATACGCGCAACACCTTCGATATCAACGCGATCCCGGCGATCAAAGAGCTGTCGCATCTCCCGATCTTCGCGGACCCGTCCCATGCGACTGGCAAGCGCAGTCTGGTGAATGCTGTGACGCGCGGCGCTGTCGCGACCGGTGCGGACGGCATTATTATCGAGACGCATCCGAACCCCGAACGCGCGATCAAGGACGGTGCGCAGTCGCTCTCGTTCACGCAGTTCGCCGAACTGATGCACGACATTCGCCCGATTGCCAAAGTCGTCGGTAAAACGATGTGATTAAGAAATGCGGCTCAATGAGGATGTGACTGCTAGGATTCTGTGGTACTGTTCAGCAAGGGAGACATGACAATGATGTGAGCGCTACTCCATTGATTGTAGTCCTGCTATACGATCTTTGAAGACATTGTGGAAGAGTGGCAGCTTTTCGGAGAACCAGTCGCAGATCGCCTTTCTATTGCTTTCCTGACGGGGGTCTAGTTTCGTCTCCAACAAGATACGCGCGGTCTTCTTGTCTGGCAGTGGCATCCATTGGAGTTTCGTGCCAATCTCTTTCTCTATGGCGTCTTTGTCCTGTTGGAGCTGTTCAAAAGCCGACTCCTTCCAGCCCTCTGGCTGGATATAAAGGTCAAGGGCGACGCTCTGGTTTCTCGTCAGTAGGTACATATTGAGATGGAAACCAGCTCTGCCAATCGAGATAGATGACCAGTGGTCCTTTCCAGCCTTCTGTAGACGGAAAGGCTGCTTGTGAGCGCCGAGCGCTGCATGAATCTCTTTCCAGAACGTCTGACGCCATGCGTATCGTTCCCTGTCAGCATCGCTCTGCTCGGATCGCACAATCTTCTGCGTGATGTTGGGGCGACAAACGATATCCAACTGCGCGGCGGCGGGACTCTCGCCGATTCGGAAGGCTTTCAACTCAGCCAGGAACAGGTTGACTGTAGTCGGAGTATTCTCGTTGAGCCAGTCGATGACCTGGCGATGGTCATCTGACGCCTGCTCTGTGATCCAGATGCCTGTCATAGCCTTATGAACGGCTGCATAAGTCAGGAACTTGCCTAGATGGTCGTGATTGGTCTTACCGAACTGGTTTTCAATCACGACCACATGGTTCTCGTCACCGAGGAGTCGAGCAACGATATCGCAAGGGTAATCGCCGGGCCGCACTTCGCGGCGCGGATCTTCGACTTCAATGCCAATGTCCTGGGCGACGAGGGCTAGTCCATCCTCAGTGGTGAGCCAATCCGAAAAATCTGTCTCTTTTTTCCAGATGGTTCGGATATCGACAACGCGTTCGCGCTTCGCAATCGGGATCTTCATTATGGCCTTCTCAAGTTCTGCCTGCTGTGGGAGCGGCCGGTCTAAAGTAGTTCATCAGAAATTAGCGTGTGTCGAGGACATCCGTAACTGTGAGATTCAAGCGATAAAGTATCCCAGAAGGCGAACTCGCTGGAAATGAGGGCTTCATTAATCTGCCCTAAGACCGGTTGCCTCTAGCGAACGACCATTTAAAGTATACTTTATTTTGACATATACCCTGGAGCTGAAAGACGAACTTATAGTTTCGCAAGAGCAACTGCAACGCGACACTTCACGACCTCGGCTCCGATGGGACGCCCAAACGACTCGAAGAGTACTTTCCAGTGGAGCTCGCTACGCTCGGGCAAAAGGAGAAAACGATGGAAGTACTCAACTACTGGGAGCAAAAGGGCCGCACAGCGGGCGGGAGTGGGTTCGTCAATCGTCTACAGGAGGTACATTCCTTGCTCGACACTTCAGGCACACTCTAAAAATGCGAGAACCAATCGGGAGCCAAAAACCGCATATCAGAACCTGCGCGATCATCGGCGTCGGCATGATGGGCGGTTCGCTCGGGCTGGCGCTGAAAGCGGTGGGCTTAGTCGATCACGTCGTTGGGATCGATCGATCCCAAAAGACACTTGCTGCCGCACAGGCAGCCGGAGCGATCGACAGCGGAACTAACGATCCGATTGAGGGCGTAGCGGAGGCGGACTGTATCATACTGGCGGTGCCCGTCGATGCGCTTCCCGCGCTGCTGGAGCAGATTCGCCCACATACTCGTAAGGATACGTTGGTCACCGACATCGGCAGCGTCAAATCGCGTATCGTCGAGACCGGAACAAGACAGTTCGGCGCTCAGTTCGTCGGCGGGCATCCGATGGCGGGTTCGGAGCGCAGCGGGATCGCGGCGGCGCGAGCCGACCTGTTTCGCGGGGCAGCCTGGGCGATCATAACAGCAGACGAACGGGATAAAAGAGCACCTCAAAGTCCGTTCGTCGAACTTCTGACTGCGCTCGTTACCGCACTCGGTGCGAACCCGATCCGAATGAACCCCGCAGAACACGACCGCATCGCGGCGCTCGTCAGTCACCTGCCGCACCTGCTTTCCTTCGCCTATGCCGATACCATCGCGGCCGATCCCGATTCGGTACTGGCTAGGAGCCTTTCAGGCGGGAGCTATCGTGACCTGATGCGCGTCTCCGATGCCGACCCTGCCCTCTGGCGCGCGATCTTCCGCGAAAACAAAGAGTGGCTGCGCGCCGCTCTGACTGCGTACGAGACCCACCTCCGCTACCTCCGTGAAACGCTCGACACCGAGCAATAGTCAGGTAAGTTGTACATTTCTAGGAAGGAAGTCTGCAGTATAGGAAGCTGGCGTGCCGCATTGTGTTGTCCGGCAGCCCTGCTGGGCGGCATTTGTGATTGCAGCTTCGCATTGGAGCGGCAGTTCACGTCACATTACCGCTCATTTTGCAGAAATGCGAACCGAATATCGATTTCGCTGTCTACTGAAGTATCCGTTTTTCAAGCAAGATGTCAAGCGTGAGCGAGTGGAGGATATCGTGGCACAGCGTATGGATCAGATCGTGGTAATAGATGTCGAATCGACCTGCTGGTCGGCTCAGCCGCCCGCAGGGCAGACGAGTGAAATCATAGAAATCGGCGTCTGTACACTCGATATCGCCAGCGGAAATCGACTTCAAAAGCGCGATATTCTGGTCTGTCCCGAGCGTTCGGCTGTCAGTCCGTTCTGCACACAGCTGACGACATTGACGCAGGAGCACGTCAACCAGGGGATGTTGTTTGCGGACGCCTGCAGCGTTCTGAAAGAAAAATATCTGACACGCGAGCGGGTCTGGGCAAGCTATGGCGACTATGATCGGACGATATTCTCGACCCAGTGTGAGACGCTCGGCATCGACTACCCGTTCGGCAAACGCCACATCAATATCAAAACGCTTTTCGCTCTGATCTATGCCCTGCCGCACGAAATCGGTCTGGACGCCGCGCTTGAAAAGCTCGGTCTGCCTCTCGAAGGTACGCACCATCGTGCCGATGACGACGCGTGGAACACCGCTCGCCTTTTCTCGAAACTCCTCCTCCAGAAGCGCCAGTAGCGGATGTGCACTGGCAAGGGGCGCTTAATGCGATTCGGATAGTGAGAAATCCCGGTAAGCTTGCAATACCTGATGCACGTCGCCGTCCTGCTCGATACGCCCTTCCCGCAGCCACAGCACACGGTTCGCGACACGTTCGACGACGGCAAGGTCGTGCGAAACGAACAAGATCGTTTTGCCCTGTGCCTGCAGATCGCCGATCAGCCGGTAGCACTTGTTCTGGAAAGCTTCATCGCCGACGGCAAGCACTTCATCGACGAGCAGAATGTCGGGATCGGTGTTGACGGCGATCGAAAAACCGAGTCGCAGTTTTGCGCCGTCGTTCCAGCCGCGCACCAGCGTATCGACCTTGTCGCCAAGCTCTGCGAATGCGATGATCGTATCGCGTTTCGCCTGCATCTGCTCCGCCGTCAGCCCCAGCATCGCCCCGTAGAACGAGATATTCGTCAGTCCGTCGAGTTCGGGATGAAAGCCCGCGCCAAGCTCCAGTAGCGGTGCGACCCGCGCTTTGCTGCCAGTTTCGCCGCGCAGTTTAATCGTGCCCGTTGTTGGGCGATAGACATTAGCGAGCAGGCTGAGCAGCGTCGATTTCCCCGAGCCGTTACGCCCGATCACGGCGAGCGTCTGTCCATGCGGCACAGTGAACGAAACGTCCTGAAGCGCATGAAAGTGTTCGATGCGCGGTTTGCGAAGCAGTCCGATCAGGGCGCGTTTAACGCTGCCTGGCTCGTGGCGAATCAGGAACGTCTTGCTCAGGTGGCTGACCTCGATCGCGTGCATCGCGCTTTTGTCGGGATCAGGCAGGATTTCGGCGTCTGTGTGCGTCATGGGCGTTAGGGACGCTCCACGAACTGCCATTTGCGGCTGTTGAAATAGCGGTAGCCCGTATACGCGGCGAGCAGGCAGAGGAGAAAGGTGAAGCCCAGGTTTCCCCAGTCGATCGGCGCAGAGGGTACGAGCGAGTCCCCCGGCGCATAGATGCGGTTGAAGTAGGAAGGCGAAATCGGTTCGAGTATGATCTTGCGGTAAGCGTCGATAATTGCCGCGACCGGGTTGAGCATGTAAAGCTTGAACAGCCAGGGATGCAGGCGCATCACGGACATGACACGCACCACGTCCGACGGATAGATGATCGGCATCAGAAAGAAAAGCAGACCGAACAGAGTCTGAATTACGAATTTGACGTCATCATAGAAGACATTGAGCGCGGCGACCCACAGCGACAGTCCGGTGACGAGCAGCACTTCCATAACAGTCAGCACGGGAAACCAGATCATACTCGGCAGTAATGGAATCCCACCGTCTTTTTTCAGACGCGCTACGAGCATGAATGCGATGAAAAAGACGACCCAGCCGAGCAGAAAATGGATCAGGTTGCTGATCACGCGGGCGAGCGGAATTGCCTCGCGCGGCAGATAGAATTTCTTGATCAGGTCGTAGTTATCGATTAGCGATTGACTTGAATCGAGGAGCGCGGTGCTGAAGAAAGTCCAGGGTATGATGCCGCAGAGCAGGTAGGCAGAGTAGTGCGGGACATGTGCGCCGAGCGCGCCGCGGATCACGAAGGTATAGACGAAAACCTGCAGCAGCGGCGGCACGATCGACCAGAGAAAGCCGAGCGCGGAGTTTTTGTAGCGCACCTTCAGCTCACGCCTCACGAGCATTTGCAGCAGGTAGCGGTAGCGAACTACCTCTGCGATTTCGTCGCGCATCGTCGGCTCGTCAGGCATTGGAGCCGTTCTTCACTGCCGGAGCGTCGTCATCATCCACACCCTCGGCGACTATCGTGACTACATCTCCCGGTCGTGCCGGTTCGAGCAGTGCGAGCAGTGCAGATTTGGGAATCAGAACTTTGCGTTTGCCAGCGATTCGAAAAGCTTGCAGGCGTCCCTGCCGAATGTAAGAGCGAATGCTCGACTGACTGACCTGCAGGTATTGCGCCGCCTGTTCGACGGTAAGTAGATCCCTGGCTTCCAAATCCATTCCGTTTTCCCTTTTGACTTATGCGTGATCGGTAGTGCGTATGGTTGCTGTGCCGTGAAAGCCATTGGTACGGCGTGGTGCGGGCGGCGGAGGAAATTCAAGCCCGATGGCGAATACGTTAGAGTATACAAAATGACGCAGGTATTGTCAATAGCTTTCAGGAGTTTTAGCGGACTAATCGCGCCTTCTGTTCAAAATACCGGGCGAGCAATCCTGCTTCAGGTCCCGAAAATGCTGTGATTTGTCTGCTTCAGGAGCTTTCGATGTACACAGCGATTATGGCTGATTCTTGCTGGCTAAAGAGAGGTTTGTTGTGTTTTGCGCTCTGCTGCACCGCAATTTTTGCGCTGCCTTCGTCTGGAAGCAGTCAGGAACCAGCGAGTCCGATGCCTCTGGTGCGGCGTATCGTGTTGATTGTACCCCCACAGCAGGCAGAAAACAGTGCGAGCGCGAATCGACGGATCGATCAGGAGCGGGCACGTCTCCTGAAAGCGCACACGAAAAAAAGGCGCAGAATTTTTGCTCCCTCGCATTCGGGGGCCGCGAAAATCCAGCCGCTCGAGCCGATCCGTTCTCAGGCGGCACAAAAACGGATCGATAAACAGGAAAAAATAAAAAAAGCGGCGGCCGCGAAAATCGCCGCTGCCAACGACGTAATTCCTGCCGATCAACTGCCCGCTGTCGCACAGGCGCTGGCGCTCGACGCCCTGTCGGAGCAGTTGAAAACCAAAATGGGTATCGAAGTCGTTGCCGAAAAGGAGACACGAGCCGCACTGTCGAAACTCGGGCTTACGGCGGCGCAAGCCTCCACGGAGACGGGCGCCAAGCAGATCGCGGAACTGCTCGACTGCGATGCCGTACTGCTGCCCAAACTCGAGCGTGCGGAGGTACAGGAGAACGTAGAGCGTTCCGTCTCAGTCTGGCTGGAGGTCGACATTCCCTATCTGCGCCCGACTCTTGCCAGTGTGCAAGTCTCAGTTTCTTCACTCGATATTTTAGCGACTAAGCAAAACGATACCAGGCCGTCCAAAGGTGCGAGAAAGAGCGCCGGAAAAAGTCGGTCACGCGATGGCAAATCCACCGCTGTGTCTGGCACGACCAATGGCTCCCGAACAAGCTGGGCACACCGCTTTATGGTGGCAGGAGCGGCTTCGGTCGGACACATCCTGTTCCGCAGTGGCTACCAGAAATCGCAGTCCGCGCTGCTCAACGAAGCGACGCATCAGGCTGCGAACATCATTGTTCATCAGCTGCGAACCGGCGAGTCCGCTCCGTTCGGGCGGGATGGAGACCGTATTGCGCTGCTTCCCATCTACTCTCCTGCCCGCGCCGACCTGCTGCTTTTCACACCGTCGGGAAGACGTGTGCTTACGGATGCGGTACAAGGTCTGCCAGAGGACGTATCTGAGCTCTTCGCTCCCGATCTCATGCCACTGACTGAGGCAGACATCCTGACCGCGGAGGAGGTGCGCGACGCACTTCAGCAGGGAGGAAATCAGACAGTAAAGCCTCAAGGCAAGGGAACAGTGAATCAGCGGCTCATTCGGCCAGCCTGGAGCAGCGGTTTTGCAGCAGCATTCTCGCTTCGAGAAAGTACTGCTCCTCCTGATGTACAGGCTGTTCAGGCGCTCGGCAAACGCCTGCGGGTGGATTATGTGATGATCGCACGGGTTACGGATGTTCAGATAGAACGTGGAGTGGCGGTCTCACCATCTGACACCTCAGTTGTGGATTCGCCGCCATCGCTCGTCGGAAAACGGCTGCCCTATGAGGCAGATGATGTGACCCATGCGGTGCCATCTTCCGCGCAGCGAAGAGCGGCCTCCGTGCGCCTTACGGCGCGTGTCGAGGCGAGCGGAACGCTCATACGTGTTTCAGACGGTGTAACGCTGTGGCAGGATCATGGTGCGGCTGTTCTGCCCGCGAATGGATCTCCTCTGCGTCCGGCGGGCAGATTTTCGCCGACAGCGGAACAGCAGGTGGCACGAGACGCCATACGTTTTGCCCTGATCGACCTGGAATTGCGCTTTCGCCAGTACCGCGCTCGGTTTGAGTGATAGAAAGTCAGCCTCTTTCGACACAGGATTAATCTCCTCGTAGAGATGCGTTCCCAGGGTTGAAACCCCGATCTGTCTTTCTAAAGCCGAGCGTCCTTCGGACGTGATACAAATAGCTTCATATTTCACGTGTGACCGTAATCGTCAGTTGAGAATTAATCACGCAGTTGCGTCTGTCCAGTTATCCTTCGGACGCAACTGCCTGCCCGTAAGGCGCCCGTTTCCGAAAGACACCTGGCGGAACTCCGCAGCGACGGACTATAGTCCGCTGGAGCATTTTAAACTACTTCCTCGATGTAAATTATGCCGACATATCCTGCGAACGGGCTGGTTCTGCATCGGCTGAACCTCGCTGAAAACGACAAAATCCTCACGCTTTACACCCGCGAACACGGCAAACTCTCCGCCGTCGCGAAAGGGGTACGCCGCGTCACGAGTCGGTTGACCGGCGCGACCGAACTCTTCACGCAGTCACGCTTTCTGCTCGCAACCGGCAAAAACCTCGACGTTGTGACGCAGGGCGAAATCGCCGCGTCGTTTCCGGTGCTGCGCACCGACCTCGAACTGCTGGCGCGCGCCACCTACTTCTGCGAACTACTCGACCGCACGACGCTCGAACGTGACGCCACCGCCAGCGAGGAGATTTTCGACCTGACGATCTCCGCACTTTTCCTGCTCCAGCGCGCCAACGCCTATCCCGACGCGATCGTCCACGCCTACGAACTGCGACTGCTGTCGGCGCTCGGCTACGCGCCCGTTCTAGACCGCTGTGTCCGGTGCGGCGAGCCGATCGAACGACGGCAGGTCGGGTTCAGCCCATCGCTCGGCGGCACACTTTGTAACGCCGATCGCTACAGCGTCGATGATGCTGTAGCGCTCTCAGCGGACTCCCTCTCCATGATGCAGGCGTTTCTCTCCGAAACTCCGGAAACCCTACTGACGCTTACCCCCCCACGTCGGATTGCCGCCGAAATCGATCGCGCTCTGCGCTGGTTCGTCCGCGTTCGTGTGGAACGCAACCTGAAAAGCGCAGACTTCCTCGACCAACTCCGCGCCGGTCAATAAGTCCACACCGTTATTCCTGTCTCGTTCTCAGTAGGGAAGATCAAACCACAGCACTATGCCATTGCAAGCCATTCGGAAGCGGGGTGTTGGCATACTCGATATGCAGGACGCGACGATGCGCAGGGAACTCTGCGGCAGAAGAGGCGTGGAGCAGCAAAGGTCGCATGAGGAGCGCACCGCCACGAGCGACCTCACACGGCACCTCATTTATCTTCGCGCGATGCGCCTCGATCTGTTCGATATCCAGTTTCCCGAAACGATGAGAACTCGGCAGGACACGAAGGGGACCGTTGGTCAGAGGACACGCGTCGAGGTGCAGGCGCACCGTCAGCATCCGTTCGAGCAGGGAGACGGGCGCCTGCGCATGAGGAACGCCCGCCTTGCGCGACCATGGTCCGAATCCTTCCGTCGCTTTCTGAACGGCAACTGCGACGGAGAGATCCTGATGCCATGGAACTTTCCAGTTCGCGCCGGGCAGCTTATCGAAATAGATTGCGCGAACCGCAAAGCAGTCAGCGCCGAGGTGCGGTTCGACGAGCGCACGTACAGACGCTGATGCAGCCAGACTGCGGACACCGGGCATCGTCTGGAGCAGATCACGCATCGCATAGACAGTCTGCGTTTTCTGGGGGCTTTCCTGTACGCCGTAATTATGCACCTGCTCGCTCAATTGCTCGAGCAGGTTTTCAATTGTGGACGAGTCGAGAACATCGGAGTGGATGGCGAACCCTAATTCGTCGAGCTCATTCTTCATGGTCAGCTTATTTGTTCCGATTAGCTGTGACAATGCCAGACCGAGGCTTCAGCCCTGTGTCAACGAGCAAGATCACGCATTTGCCGACTGGCGAACGACGGCAGCGGCGGCGCGTGTCGCTGTCAGACACATCGTGATGCCGGGGATCGGGTCTTCGGCATGCTCTTCGTATTCGAGCATGATCGGGCCTTTGTAGCGCACTTTCAGCAGGGCGCGCATCAGCGCGACGGTGTCGAGCAGACCGCCTGGAACGCCTACTTCGGTGAACTCGGGCTCGCCGCCATTCACAGAGGGACGCGCGTTTTTGAGATGCACGTCATGCAGGCGTGGACCGAATGCGAGCACTGCCGCAACCGGGTCTTCCCCTGAATGAAGATAGTGACCGGTGTCGTCGCAAGCTCCGATACGAACATTATAATTCTTGACCGCATTCTGTACGACACTCACTTTGTCGTAACGGCTGCCCGGTCCATGGTTATGGATCGCGATATTGATGCGGTATTCGGCGACGAGTTTGTCCAGAATCGGGAAGGCTTCCGGGTCAGGATCGGCGGAGAGAGTCGTAATGCCCATTGCGCGCGCAAAATCGAAGACCTGCCGCGCCGCTTTTTCCTCTTTCCCGAAATAGACGACGCCATAGGCAGTGAGCTTGACCCGATGGTCTTTCAACATCATATGATAATTTTTGAGCACTTTCGGGTCGTCCGAAATCGGCAGGTGATCGGGGTATGCTTCGAGGTAGGTAAGACCCAGCGCCTGCGTTTTTTTGAGCGCCTCCTCGATTTTGTAACCGCGCAAAGAGTAGGACTGTATTCCCATGCGAAACGGAGCGTAGTCCAGCGTGTCCAGTACGTTTGCGCTCGCTTCACCGGTCAATGCAGCCAGTCCCGCGATTCCGGCAACGCTCACTGCCGTCCTCTGCAGCAGCGTACGCCGAGATATTTTCAACTGATTTTGCTCCTGAATTTTTTGCAGACTATCCTCGTTGGTAAACATCGTTGTCGGGTCTCCGTTCGTTGCAAAGTGAGCTGGTATGCCCTATAGCTGAATTTAAGAAGTTCTCTACACGCGGCGGGCGCGCTTGGAAATGGCTTTCTGCGTCGAGGCGATAGACTGGTGTCGGTGCACGAAATCGCGCTCCATCAGCCGGAAAAAAGCGTCGCGCTCCGGATTGCGAACGATCGCCTGCTCGTGCGCTTCTGAGAGTGCGACGGGGTATCCGCCGCCTTTACACGCCTGATCGTAGCATAAAGTGTGGGTCAGGTCAAGCAGTTCCTTGTTTTCCGCGACCCATACCGGAATCTCGACTCGCGCAACCTCTTCCCCGACATGCAGGTAGAAGAAGCGAATGCGATTGTGTTCTTTGTACTGCTCGAGAATCGTCGAGCGTGACCCGAAGACGGCGGAGCGCTGTCCGGGCTGAAGCAGCCGTGCAAAGAGGTCGGCATCCACCACACGCTCTGTCCCGGCACATTTCGGCGCTTCGTAAGCCGGACGCGGGAGTGACGCAGCGGGGCAATGTTTATCGCACTTTGTCTCGGAGAATTCGCAGGAATGTACGCGCAGTGAGTTGATCACATCGCGGCTTTGAGGACTGCTGATATAGCCGACGATCGGAATACCGCGCATTCGCCCCACTTCGAGCGAATCCTGGAATGCTTCCAATGATTTTTTGCGGAACGCCTCGGTCTCAGAATCGAGCGTCCAGAGAATAAGCGTGCCATCGGATAATGCGATGATCGGTATTTCGCTTTCGGTGAGCGCTCTCGCTAACGTTTCTTTCTTGCCCTGGATTTCCTGTCTTTGGGCTCCTGATTGTTCGGAGGATATGGTGTGTTCTGCGCCACAGATCATCTCTGCGAGTCCGGCAAACTCGGCGAGCAGGCGGCGTATCGCGACACGCTTCGGGGAGATCGCGATCTGCTGCCCTTCTATCTCTTCGAGCAGTTCATCGTCGGCAGGGTCGAGTTGCGGGCGGGAGGTGAGGCTGGCACGCTCGCCGGTGCCATAGCGCAGCGCGATTAAGCCGACGTTGAGCAAAAAACAGAGGGCGATATCATGGCGGTCAGAGACGATCTGCGAGCCGTCCGCTGCGAAGACGGTGTGTGGCAGCGGACGCAAGGGCAAATGGTAGACGCTGTCGGGCGGCTCGAGCCAGCGCGCGACGAGCCAGGACGTGCCACCATTCTCGATTTTAACGCGTGTCGCTTCCCAGTTCGGCCCGGCTTCCCGCATTCTCCGCGAGGCTTCCTGCAGGGCGTTTTCGAGCAGCGGCAGTGTCCGTACACGCTCTGCCCCGAACTCCTTGATCTGTGTGACGACCTGACTGAAATCGAGCATCGTTCAACTTTCCTGCGTAAAGCTCCGGCATTTATGGCTGATTCGATCAGTTGGCGACGGATATATTCCCTACAGTCGAATGTTTCTGGTAAACTCCTGGAACCGGGGTGCGCGAGCCACTGTCAACACAGTAGGTTCATAACAAGCTTGCCTTCTCGCCGCAGAGCGGGTTTGTCCCGGGCTTGATTCTCGTGGTGCAAGCGCACAAACGTGAACCTACTTAATTCTGGCATACAAAACCATTTTCGACAATAGAGCGTAACAAAAACACAGCACAAAATCAGCGTTCAATTCACTGGTTCGGAATTAAATAGATCAAAATGACAACGGAACTACTTTGTGCGGATCGAGACAGTAGAACACGACGCGCGCGTGAACTCGTCATGCGGTATGGCTGGAATGTCGTCTCATATCAGATACTGAATCCCGGGATGCTGCACTGGTTTTCTGCGGACAGCGAGGCGGTCGTCGGCTACGTCGAACGGCATGGCGTCTGGGTTGTGGGAGGCGCGCCGATCTGTGATGAAGAGAAGGTAGGTGAAGTCGTCGAGGCGTTCGAGGCTGCCGCGCGTCAGGCGGGCTGTCGGGTCTGCTATTTCGGTGCGGCTGCGCGTCTTTATGACTGTCTTCCGGCGCCGCCCGCTCATTCAGTCGTCGCGCTTGGCGCACAGCCTGTCTGGGATCCAACGTGCTGGTCAGAAATTCTCGCCTCTCGCGCCTCGCTGCGGGCGCAGTTGTATCGCTCTCTAAATAAAGGCGTGATCGTGGCGGAATGGACATCGACGCAGGCGCATTCGAACGCAGAGCTGCAGCGCTGTCTGCGTGAATGGCTGGCGAGCCGCCCGATGCCTGCGATGCACTTTCTGGTCGAGCCAGAAACGCTCGCCTGCCTGGATGACCGCCGAATTTTTGTCGCCGCGCGCAAAGGCGTCCCTGTCGCCTTTCTGATCGCCTCCCCGGTTCCCCGCCGGAACGGGTGGCTCGTCGAGCAGATCATCCGCGGCCGCAACGCTCCCAATGGCACGAATGAACTGCTGCTCGATGCTGCGATGCGCGCGCTGGCTGCCAGCGGTTCGCGCTATGTGACGCTCGGTCTGGTGCCGCTCTCGAGTCGCGCAATGGCGCTGACGCCGCGCCGTCCGTTCTGGCTGAGTTTCCTGTTGGTATGGGTTCGCGCGCACGGCAAGCGGTTTTATAACTTCGACGGGCTGGAGAAGTTTAAAACCAAATTCGACCCGGAGAACTGGGAACCGATCTTTGCGATTTCCAACGAACCCGTTTTCTCGATGCGTACGCTGTATGCGATCGGCGCGGCTTTCAGCGACCGTTCTCCAATCTCGCAGATCGGGCGCGGGCTGCTCAAAGCAATCCTTCAGGAGGCGATCTGGCTGCGCAGACGCATCCGACAGAAACGACTGGCAGCCATTGCGCCCCCGATGACCAGCAATGCTCTTCCTCTTACCGACAGCGCTCAGCGCAGCATTCCCGCAAGCCGCGGTAAGTAAGCATAGGCGAGCAGCATTAGGTACGCAATGAGCGCGAAGCGCAGTGCATTGCGGACAAAAATAGGTGTGCGCCGCCGCGCGAATTCCGCAATCGTGAGCGGCACGCCGAGTAGCAGCGCCTTGAAAGTCACGAACCCCAGGGGTCCGAACGCAGTCAGTACCGACTGCATCAATGGATTGGCTTCATGCGCCGTGTGCGTCGCCACCAGGTAGATCGTCGCCAGCAGATCGAAACAACCCACGACTGCAATTGCAGTCGTCTCGGGCAGCACATAGCCGTTTGCAGGCTCTGAGTCGGGAACTTGCGGTTGTGGTTCCATCATCTGCTTTTCAACTCCCATAATTTTCCACTTTACAAACCTGTCTCATGGAACGCCTCATTTTGTAGTCGGAATGAAGCAGCCGATGGCTTTCGTGCGGGCTGCCGGGACGGGTTTGTCCGCGAACAGCGCGTCGAGGGCGAGGCGCAGATCGTGGACGCCCGCCTGCTGCCGCATTTTACCAAAATCTAGATAGCGATCATCGATACGTCCCTGATAGTGGGTTTTGCCGTCCGCACCGACCACGATCGCTTCCGGCGTAATGGTGGCTTTCAGCCGCTTGACGAGTAGATGTTTCGGGTCGAGCAGCGCGGGACAGACGAAACCGTAATCCGTCGCGTGTTTTTTCGCGTCTCTCGGTTTCAGGTCGTCCTCGGTGTAGACCACGTAGAAGCGATACTTTTTCGGAGCGTAGTCATTGGCGATCCTGCTTATTTCCGGCGCGTAGACGTTTGATATCGGGCAGTCGTGCGCGATGAAGAAGAAGACGGCTATTGTGCCGCCTTTGTCGGGAAGGGGGCGCACCTTCGCGCCATCGACGTCGCTGATTTCGATTGCGAAGGGCAAGGAAGCGGACAAATGTTTTGCAGAGGAATGATTCGCAGGCGTCCGACTGGCGGGCGTGTGTTGTCCCGCGCCTGCAACACCGACGAGAATGGCAGACAAAAGCGCTGAACCCAACACTGCTGTTTTCGCCTTATGCATTTGCTTTGACTTCCAGTGTGACACTCCTGTGAGGGTAGCCGTCAACTTACATTCCCACTCGTGATCTCATTCGTGTCTATCATGCTGCTGACGGGCGCACTTTCGTCCAGATCGGTGAGGCGAATCAAGTTGTCGCGCTCGATGCGTCCTGCCAGTGCGCGCGGCGCGGCGGGGATTTGCCATCCCTCATATGGGTCGTGCCAGCGACCGTCCGACTTGATCAGATTGATCAGTTCCTCAACGCTTTTCTCCTGCGGAATTCCTGTTTTGACCTCTTCACGACGGCGGTAGAGCGAAATCTTGCCGCCTGCTTTGCCGACGTAGCCGTAGTCCGCGTCGCCCATCTCGCCGGGTCCGTTCACGATGCAGCCCATCACCGCGATATCGAGACCGACGAGGTGACTGGTCGCTTCCTTGACCCACGTGAATACTGTCGGAAGATCGAACTTGGTGCGCCCACACGACGGGCAGGCGATGAACTCGACTTTGGTTTTTCGCAAACCGAGCGACTGCAGGATATCGTAGCAGACAGGAAGCTCGTTGATCGGGTCCTCGGAGAGCGAGACGCGGATCGTGTCGCCGATGCCCTCAGCGAGCAATGTCCCGATACCGGTCGTGCTTTTGATTCGAGCATACTGTCCATCGCCTGCCTCGGTAACGCCGAGGTGCAGCGGATAGTCCATGCCGAGTTCCGCCATCCGATGCGCCATCAGCCGATTCGCCTGCAGCATCACCTGCACGCGGGAGGCTTTGAGCGAAACGACGATCTCCCGAAAATCGTGACGTTCGCAAATCTGAATGTACTCGATCGCGGACTGTACCATGCCTTCCGGCGTATCGCCATACATTACCGTCAGCCGCTCGGCAAGCGAACCGTGATTGACGCCGATTCGCATCGCCCTGCCATGCTCTTTGCAGGCTTGAATGACCGGCAGCAGCTCCTGCTCGATTGCCGCCTGCTCCTCCTCGACCTCCAGCGGTGAATAATCGAGCGTGCGCGAAACGCGTTTGCGGAACACAAAGAGACCGGGATTGATACGGATTTTGTCGACGTAACGAGCGACCTCGACGGCGATGTCACTGCCCTGGTGATGCACATCGGCGACGAGCGGTACATCCTGATATTGCGACTTCAGCTGTGATTTGATTTCGGCAAGACAGCGGGCTTCCGAGAGGTTCGGGGTCGTGACGCGCACGATTTCGGATCCGGCTTTGTGCATCTCGATGATCTGTGCGACCGCGGCAGGGACGTTGTGAGTCTCCTCTGTGATCATCGATTGAACGACGACGGGGTGTGTTCCACCGATATGGATGCTTCCAACGCGCACGGCGCGGGTCGGTCGTCGGGTATATGACACGTCTGGCAGGGACATGGAAAGGCTCTCCTGAGTTTTACGAAACAGTGCTGTATTCGCCCATCTTCCTCTATGCAGTCTACGACTACAGGAATTGGAGTCAGGGGAAGTTGTTACGGATAGTATAGCATACGAGATCGACGCAGAAAAATGCCCGCAGAACCATGAACGGTTCTGCGGGTTCAGTGCAGCCTCACCCCGGTGAGGTTAGATTTCCATGATTACCGGGACGACCACAGGGCGACGACCTGTGCGCTTGCGGAGGTGCTTCGAGACCGTGTCGTGGACAGTGACGCGCACGGTATCGACATCGGAGCCTTCCGTATAGTTGAGTTCCTCGACTGCCGCCGTGACTTTTTCCGCCGTCTGCTCGAACAGCTCGTTGCTGTCTTCGGGCAGCAGGAATCCGCGCGAAAGCAGGTCTGGTCCCGCCAGTATCTCGCCAGTTCCGCGATCCATCGATACGGTCACGATCACCGTGCCGTCCTGCGAAAGGTGTCTACGGTCGCGCAGTACGACGTCTGAAACGCCACCGGTCGAGACGCCGTCCACCAGCACGTTGCCATGCGGGACGATCTCTTTGGAGAGCATCACGCCGTTCTCATCCATCTCCAGCATCTGCCCGACGTCGAACGTCAGTATCTGATCGTGCGGGTAGCCCATGTCGTGCGCCATCGCCCGATAGGCGGCATAATGGCGAGGCTCACCATGATAAGGCGCAACGAATTCGGGCGCGGTCAGGTTGATCATCATTTTGAGCTCTTCCTGATAGCCGTGGCCCGAAACGTGGACATTTTGTAGTGCATCGTAAACGACGGTCGCGCCGGAGCGGAAGATGCGGTTGACGACACGCCAGACCATGTCTTCGTTGCCGGGGATCGGCGTAGAAGAAAGAATCACGGTGTCAGTCTTCTCGATCTGGATTTTGGCGTTCTCGTCGCGGCTCATGCGCGTCAGCCCTGCGAGCGGCTCCCCCTGGCTGCCGGTCGTCAGGATCGCGATCTGAGAATGCTGGTACTTATGCAGGTCTTCTACCTTAAGCATCATCGAGTCTTTGATCTTCAGATAGCCGAGCGAACGCGCCGTCGTGATGTTCTGGCTCATGCTGCGCCCGAAGACCGCGACCTTGCGCCCATGCTTCTCGGCAACATTGAAAACCGTCTGGACGCGGTGCAGGTTGGAGCCGAATGTCGCCACGATCACGCGCCCGGTGCATTCGCGCATGAAGCGATCGAAGGTCGGCACGAGCGATCGCTCCGAAGGCGACCACCCTTTGCGCTCGACATTGACGCTATCCGAGATCAGCAGCTTAACTCCCTCTTCGCCGAGTTGCGCAAACCGCGCGGCGTCGAAAAGGTGGTTGTCGATCGGCGTCTGGTCGATCTTGAAGTCGGAGGTATGGACGACCATACCGACGGGAGAGCGGATCGCGAGGCTGCAGGTGTCGGGCAGTGAGTGCGTAACGTGTACCGCTTCGACCGTGATCGGACCGAATACGACCGCTTCACGATCGGGATAGACGTTGAACGAAGTGCTGCTGACGAGCCCGTGTTCGCTGAGTTTTTCGCGTACCATGCCGAGGGTCAGGGCGCTGCCGTAGAGCGGGAGCGGAAGCTGTTTGAGGACGTAGGGGAGCGCGCCGATGTGGTCTTCGTGCCCGTGGGTGATGCAGATGGCTTTCACCATGTCGCGATGCTCGAGCAGGTAGGAGATGTCGGGGATAATCAAGTCTACGCCGGGCTGCTCTTCGTTGGCGAAGGCGACCCCGCAGTCGATCACGATAATCGTGTCTTCGTAGCGGACGGCGAGCATATTTTTGCCGATGTCGCCGCTTCCGCCGAGGGAGATAATCTGTAGTTTACCGTTCAAAAGTCGTATCCTTACTAACTGTGGAGAGTCGATGCCCCGACCGCTAAAAATCAGAAGTTGAGATTAGCATGGCGGTGCTTCGATGCAATGTCGATGCCGCACCTTACCTGTTTCGCTATGCTGCTGAAGCGCCCATCTGTGGGTTCCTGGAGCCGATTGTTCTCGCGGGCGAAAGAGGAATTGCGATGCGAAGTCGTAATGCCGTTGGTTGTATGTAGATTGTACCCGAAACCAACGCTCAAACCGATTGTCTGCGAAATGTCGTGGAGTGCGCTGCACTTTCCATTCGTCCAAATGAGGAACGCAACGTCGTAGGTCGCGCTGCATATAACTATTCATCCTCACACCAACTCCCTCTCCCGAAGTTCCAGGAAGAGCGGGAGCGAAGACAGATATTGTGCCTGTAAGTGCGAAACGAAAGGCAGGGTGAATTGTTACCGCTGCATTCGCCCTTCTCCCTAAGGAGGTACGACTGGCAGGTAGAAGGGTTGGGATGAGGGCTGAATAATCCCAACCAATTGCGTCCGGGAGATAAAAACTCCCGGACGCGCAGTAATGAACCTGAAAAACTCCCTCTGTTTACAGCGCTCCTACTTACGTTTTGTTTTGCCCTCACTGTCACTTTTTGCGGAGGTATGATGCGATCTGGTGTGCCCATTGCCATGCTCTGAAGGCTTCTCAGCGGGCAGCAATGCGAGCGCCAGAACCTCGTCCATGTGATCAACGAGGTGAAAGCGCATCTCCTCGCGGACGTTGTCCGGGAGCTCTTCCAGATCTTTATCGTTGTCGCGAGGCAGCAGAATCTCCCGTATGCCTGCCCGGTGTGCCGCCAGCACCTTCTCTTTGATCCCCCCGACCGGCAGCACGCGACCGCGCAGCGTGATCTCGCCGGTCATCGCGATCTCTTTGCGAACCGGACGCCGCGTCAGTGCGGAAGCGAGCGCGGTCGCCAGCGTAATACCCGCCGAAGGTCCATCCTTTGGCACCCCGCCTGCCGGAACATGGACATGAACGTCCGTCCTCCGGTAGAAATCCTCGTCGATGCCGAGTTCGGCTGCCCGCGAACGAATGAACGAGAATGCCGTCTGCGCCGACTCTTTCATCACATCACCGAGCTGTCCTGTCAACTGGATATGTCCCTCATGCCCCGGCAGCAGGCTGACCTCGATCGTCACGATATCGCCGCCGACTTCCGTGTAGACCAGACCCGTCGCCGCCGCAATCTCGTCTTTCTCCTCCATCACACCGTAATGAAACCGCCGCTTCCCGAGGAAATTTTTCAGGTTGGTGGCGTCGATAGTAACGTGCCCGACATCGCCGCCTACGACCTGTCGCGCCACTTTGCGGCACAGCGTAGCGATCTCGCGCTCCATATTACGAACGCCGGACTCTCGGGTATATTCCCGGATCAGAATACGCAGCGCATCTTCGCCGATCGAGATATGCTCGGCGGTCAATCCATGATCTCGCCGCTGCTTCGGCACCAGGAACTTGAGCGCGATATTCAGCTTTTCCTGCTCCGTGTAGCCCGCGAAAGTGATGACTTCCATGCGGTCTTTGAGTGGCGCAGGTATCGGATCGAGCAGATTGGCGGTCGTCACGAAAAGCACATCGGACAGGTCGAACGGCACTTCGAGATAGTGGTCGCTGAACTCGGAATTCTGCTCCGGGTCGAGAGCTTCGAGCAGCGCCGAGGAGGGATCGCCGCGAAAGTCCATGCCCAATTTGTCGATCTCGTCGAGCATAAAGACGGGATTGTTCGCGCCGGCCTGCCGGATTCCCTGCAAAATCCGCCCCGGCATCGCGCCGATGTAGGTCCGCCGATGCCCGCGAATCTCGGCTTCGTCGCGTACTCCGCCAAGCGAAACGCGGAAGAATTTGCGCCCGAGCGCCTTCGCAATCGACTTTCCGATCGAGGTCTTGCCGACCCCGGGGGGACCAACGAAACAGAGGATCGGACCGCGCGTCGTGCCCGTTAGCTTGCGCACGGCAAGAAATTCGAGAATGCGCTCTTTCGCCTTTTCCAGGCCGTAATGGTCTTCATTGAGCGTGTCTGCGGCTTCGTCGATGTCGATGTCGTCCGCCGTCGAGATGCTCCACGGCAACGCGACGAGCGTATCGAGATAGGTGCGAATGATCGTGCCTTCCGGCGCGGCATAGGGCATTTTTTCGAGACGATCCACTTCGCGGTTCGCTCGTTCGGCGGCGGCTTCCGACATCCCGGAAACGTCGATTTTAGCGCGATATTCGTCGATCTCGCTACTGCGCTCGTCGCGCTCGCCGAGCTCCTGCTGGATCGCCTTCATCTGTTCGCGAAGGATGAATTCGCGCTGCGTATCGCCCATCTCTTTCTCGACACGTGAGCGGATGTTTTTCTGAATCTCGAGAATCTCCGCCTCTTTTTTCAGGACGGTCGCGAGTTTTTCGAGACGCTCACGGGCATCCTGTGTCTCCAGAACCTCCTGCTGCTGATCGATGCGCATCTGCCGCAGATACGGCGTGATCGTGTCGGCGAGCCTGCCTGGCTCATCTGTATTGAGCACATTCACCATCGCTTCAGGCTGGATGTTTTTACTGATCCCGACGACGTGCTCGAACTGCTGAATGACGCTGCGCATCAGCGCTTCTGTCGGCAGGTCGATCGTCTCAACAGAGGGAATCGCCTCGAGCTGCACACAGTAGAATGGTTCGGTCGCCAGATAGCGCACGATTCGGCAGCGATCTACCCCTTCGAGCATCACACGCACCGTACCGTCCGGGACGCGCAGTATCTGCATAATTTCGGCTACGATTCCGACCTCGTAGATATTTTCCGGTTTCGGGTCTTCTGCCTGTAAATCACGCTGTGCGACGATGAAAATGAACCGCTGGTTAGCGGCGGCGTCTTCGAGCGCGCGCACGGATTTTTCGCGCCCGACGAGCAGGGGAAAGATCATGTGCGGAAAATAGACCTGATCGCGTATCGGCAGCAGCGGCAGCTCTTTGGGATATATCGGGGTGGGGTTCAGATCGGTTTCAATCGTCGTCGGTTCCGGCGTGACCTTGCGAGCAGCGCGTCTCGGCGTCGAGGACGGGTTCGGCTCAGTCGCCGATTTAGGCTTACGGGGCATCGAGGTACTCCTGATAATACAAAATGAAATATGACTATTTATCCTACCCTAAAAATCGGGGCTGACGCCCGCCCTAAAACTGCGCTGAAAACCGATTCGGTCAGCTTTTCTATATGCGCGCGTTTGCAACCCGATACGCTGAACCTCTCCGCAATATATCGCGTGTTGGGCGGGTAGCCTGCGGGCAACGCCGCCATAAAGTGCATGCTGCTTCCAACAACTCTCGGAAACAGGGCAGTATTGTGCCCCAGCATAGTTCGCCCGGTTCTGGTTTCTCTTGCCCGATCGCCCTTGCCATCGTGAGCAGTCGAGTTGGGTGTTACGCCTTTCACAGTGCTTCTGTCGCGTAGCTCATAGCCTAGGTTTTCGAATAGGAGTATCCTTACTACCGATGATCGGCCACTGATAAAACTGGCATTCTCTGTGAGACGCGCTCGACGAAAGACGCTCCCACAACTCCGAAGGAGATCCAAATGTCTCGTTACCAGCGCGTTTCAAGCTTCAGCAAACTGCTGACCCCTGCCCTGCTGCTCGCCACCGCTGGCACCGCGCAGGCAAATACCTACTTTGTCGATTCCCTTGGCTCCGACAGCAATCTCGGCGCCTCGATCGACTCTCCTTTCGCCACGATCCAACACGGAATCGACTATGCCAGCACCGGCGACACGATTTTCGTGATTGCGGATACCTATACCGGCACTGGCAACACCAACCTCAATTTCGGCGGCAAGAACCTGACGCTCGAAGCGCTGCCATACTACGGAACCGCAACGATGGTCACGATCGACTGCCAGAAGAATGGGCGCGGCTTCTACATCCATAGTGCAGAGACCCCGGCGGCGGTCATCGATGGTTTCAGCGTAATAAATGGCAATGAAGGCAACAGCTATGGCGGCGGCGCGTACATTTCGAATAGCAGCCCGACGTTCATCGATTGCGCTTTCGCCTCCAGTAAGGCGAATGCCGGGGGCGCGCTCTACTGCCATTCCGCAAGTCCGATCTTCACGGGGGTGACTTTCAGTAAGAACACTGCGAACTACGGCGGCGCAGTCTTCCAGGATTCTAACAGTTATCCCACCTTCACGCACGACAAATTCACCAGCAACTCCGCTACCTACGGCGGCGCGGTCAACATCTATAATGGCAATGGGCTTTTCAACAGCGACACTTTCACGGGCAACTCGGCATTCTATGGCGGCGCGTTTTACGGGTACAAAAATGTCTATCCGTCATTCTACGGCGGTACCTTTACCGGCAATAAGGCGAGCATCCAGGGTGGCGCCATCTACAATGTGGATTATTCGAGCCCTAACTTCTATAACACGCTGATCACAGGCAACTCAGCGCTGTTTGGAGGCGGCCTCTACAATGTAAATCACTCGAGTCCCGGGCTGGTCAACGTGACGATCACAGGCAACAAAGCCACTCTTAGCGGCGCAGCGGTTTATAACGATGATCACTCCAGCCCCTACTTCAACTGGAATATCCTGTGGAACAACAAGGTCGGTCTAACGAACAGTGAAATCGTCAGCTCGGACTCGACGAGCGTTCCCTATGCGTATGTTAGCGATATTCAGGGTGGGTGGGGAGGAGCAGGCAGTGGCAATCTGAATACCGATCCATTGTTCGTAAGCGCGACCGATTTCCACCTGAAGTCGACCTCCCCGCTGATCGACGCAGGCGATACCATCGGTCAGACGATCGACGATCATGACGGCAACCCCCGGATGTGCAATGGTATCACCGACCTCGGCGCCTACGAGCGTGCTCTGCCGACCGCAAACAATGACAGCTATTCGATGTCCGCTAACACGACCCTTACGGTTAGCGCAGCAAACGGCGTGCTCGCAAACGACCTCGCTAACAAGGGCGGCACGCTCTCGGCAGTGCTTGTGAATAAACCTGTCTATGGTACGCTGACGCTCAGTGCCAATGGCTCCTTCAGCTACAAAGCGGCTATCGGCTTCACCGGCACGCAGACCTTCACCTACAAGGCGAAGAATACCAAGGGAAATAGTTCCATAGCTACCGTCACAATCACCATCATCTGACACAGTCCCAGATGGAAACGTACGTCAATGAGACTGCCTCACTTTCTACATGGGTAGGAAGTAAGGCAGTCTCTTTGCTCGCCGCGCTGCTGCCATCAGACACTGCATTGCCTGAACACACATGTTCTTATAGGTCGTTGCTACGTGAGATGCCTGAACAGAATATGCAAAAATAGCCCCTATTAGCCACTATCTGTAGTTTAGCGTTTATTGGTTAGAGGCGACGGCTGGTGCAAACTCGTATAGGATAGATGACTTCTCGCCAAAGGAGGCATCTGCCCTGAACTCGCTACAACCGTCGCCCGATTGGGAGGTTCTCCTTGCTCCCTTCCGATCCCTGTTTTCCAAGCC